>DATCYC010000213.1:0-8151 GCA_036570525.1 Luteimonas sp. | reverse complement strand
CGGGCGGCGGCTGTGGCGTAGGCGACTGCGCGCGCATCGGCCGCGGCGCGACGCCGGACTCGGCCTGCGCCACCACCCCGGCCTGGGCATCGCGCGGCCGGTTGGTTTTCTCGTGCTCGCCGCCGCCCTGGTTGTTGGCCTGGGCGAGGAAGTCGGCCTGCTCCGGGGTCAGCTCGGTCTGCGTCTGGGTCAGGATCACGTCCAGCGTCGGCAGCACCGGCGCGGCGTCGTCCAGGGCGAAGCCGACGCCGAGGATCAGCATCCCGTGCAGCAGCAGCGACAGCACCATGGTCGCGCTCAGGCGCTGTCGGTCGCCGATGACGGGTGGGGCGGTGGTCGAGTTCATCTGGTGAAGCAATTCTTGCCACGGATCAACATGGATGAACGCGAATACAGCAAAACACGTCCGTTGCCCAGCGTGGCTGCGGCATCCGGCGATGCGCCATCCGTGTCGATCGGTGTTGATCCGTGGCCAAAGACGCATTCCGCCCGGAGCACGACAACGCCCGCCTTGCTCATGGAGTGGCGGGTGGACCGGCTTCGATCGCGTCGAACAGCATCCCGGCGATGTTGAGCCCGAACTGCGCATCCAGCTCGCGGATGCACGTCGGGCTGGTGACGTTGACCTCGGTGAGCCAGTCGCCGATCACGTCCAGGCCGACGAAGCGCATCCCGCGCTCGCGCATCCGCGGGCCGACCTGGGCGGCGATCCACCGGTCGCGCTCGCTCAGCGGCCGGCCCTCGCCGCGGCCGCCGGCGGCCAGGTTGCCGCGGAACTCGTCGCCCTGCGGGATCCGCGCCAGGCAGTAGTCGACCGGCTTGCCGTCGATGAGCAGGATCCGCTTGTCGCCGTCGACGATCTCCGGCAGGTAGCGCTGCGCCATCGCCAGGTTGCGGCCGCCGTCGGTGAGCGTCTCGAGGATGACGTTGACGTTGGACTCGCCGGCGCGGACGCGGAAGATCGAGCGCCCGCCCATGCCGTCCAGCGGCTTGAGCACCGCGTCGCCGTGCTCGCCGACGAAGGCCTTGAGCGCGGCGGCATCGCGGCTGACCAGGGTGGGGGGGCAGCACTGGGGGAACTCGAGCGCGGCGAGCTTCTCGTTGAAGTCGCGCAGGCCCCGCGGGTCGTTCACCACCTGCGCGCCCTGGCGCTGCATGAACCCCAGCAGCAGGGTGTCGTGGATGAATCCGGCATCGACCGGCGGATCCCTGCGCATCAGCACCACGTCACCGGGTCCCGGCGTGCGACGTGACGGCTGTCCCAACTCGAACCAGGCTCCGGGGTCGTCGCGCACCGCCAGCGGCGCGACTTGCGCCACCGCTTCGCCGCCGTGCAACGACAGGCCGCCGGGTATGACATAGTGAAGGCGGTGGTCCCGGCGCTGTGCTTCGAGCAGCATCGCGAACGTGGAATCCTTGGCAATCTTGATCGACCCGATCGGGTCCATCACGACAATGACGTCGAGAGGCATTTCCAGCATTCCGCGGCAGATTCTGACAAATCTTAGCAGGCGCCCGGACCAGTGTTGCGGACTGCGTGGCATTTAGCTTCGTGGTGGCGCCGCCAATGCTTGACAGTGTGGCGGCCGACTGGGATATAAGACGGTTTGCAGCGGCGCCGGCATTCACGAAGCGCTGCGCAAGGGGAGTTTGAAGATGACGCAAGACGACAGTCGCGCCGGCAGCCTCGGGGGCTTGCGGGTGATGGTGATCGATGACTCGAAAACCATCCGCCGCACCGCCGAGACCCTGCTCAAGCGCGAAGGGGCCGAGGTCACGACCGCGACCGACGGCTTCGAGGCGCTCGCCAAGATCGCCGACCAGAAGCCGCAGATCATCTTCGTCGACATCATGATGCCGCGCCTGGACGGCTACCAGACCTGCGCGCTGATCAAGAACAACCAGATGTTCAAGCACACGCCGGTGATCATGCTGTCCTCCAAGGACGGCCTGTTCGACAAGGCGCGCGGGCGCATCGTGGGCTCCGAGCAGTACGTCACCAAGCCATTCACGCGCGAGGAGCTCCTCGACGCGATCCGAAAGCACGTCAACCACGCCTGACCGGGGGGTAGGGCAACCAATGGCAAGAATCCTGCTGATCGAGGACTCGCCGACCGACACGGCGGTACTCACCCAGTTGCTGGAACGCAACGGCCACGAGGTGCTGTCTTCGGGCAGCGCCGAGGACGGCATCGAGGTCTGCAAGCGCGAGCTGCCGGACCTGGTGCTGATGGACGTGGTGTTGCCGGGCATGAACGGTTTCCAGGCCACCCGCGCGCTGTCGCGCGACGGCGCCACCGGCAACATCCCGGTGCTGATCGTCAGCACCAAGGGCATGGAGACCGACAAGGCCTGGGGCATGCGCCAGGGCGCGCGCGACTACATCGTCAAGCCGCCGGACGAGGGCGCGCTGATCGCCCGCATCAACGAGCTGCTCGGCGGCTGACGATGAGCCGTCGCCGCCACCACGAGCACAAGCCGGACGCTGCCAAGCCGGACGCCGCGCCTGCCGATGTCGACCGCAAGCCCGGCGGGCCGCTCGATCCGTTCGCGATCCTCGTCGAGTACGAGCGCAAGAGCCTGGCGCACGTCGCCGGCCTGCCGGAGCAGCTCGACGCGCCGGGCCTGTGGCGCGGCGTCGGCTACCGCATCGGCCAGCGCCGGCTGGCGTCGGGTTTCGACGAGGTCGTCGAAATCCTGCCGATGCCGCAGGTCACCCCCGTGCCCGGTTCGCAGCCGTGGATGCTCGGCGTGGCCAACATCCGCGGCAACCTGCTGCCCACCGTCGACCTCAAGCAGTTCCTCGAGGGCGAGCGCACGGTGCTGCACGAGAGCCAGCGCGTGCTGATCGTGCGCCAGCCCGGCGGTGACGTCGCGGTGACGATCGACGAGCTGTTCGGCCAGCGTTCGTTCCTCGAGGAGCAGGCGCTGGCTGAAGACGAACTGCCGGCCAGCGCGCTGGCCGAAGGACGTTACGCGCACTTCGTCGACCGGGGCTATCGCCAGGCCGATCACGCGTGGGGGATCTTCAGCCTGGACCGGCTGGCCCGCACACCCGAATTCAGACAAGCCGCGGCCTGATCGCCGCACAGCACGCAACGCAGGACCAGGGGTCACATCATGAGCACTGTTACGGACACCGTTGTCGGCAAGGGCCGCAACATGGGTACCAACTTCTGGCTGATCGTGCTGGCGATCTCACTGGTCGTCTTCGGCGCGAACACCGGCTACGCCACGTGGAAAGCGGCGCGGCTGGGCGGTGCCAGTACCTCGGCGTCGAACCTGCAGCTCAACTCGCAGCGCCTGGCCAACCAGGGGCGCGAGGCGGTCGAGGGCGACCGTGAGGCCTTTACCGCATTCAAGGCGACCAAGGCCGAAGTCGACTCCGACATTGCCGGGCTGATCAGCAACTTCGGCAACACCACCGGCGTGTCCGGGCCGATCGCCACGGTCTCGCAGACCTGGGCGCCCCTGGCCAAGAACGCCGACGACGTGATCGCCAGCGAAGCGGCCGTGCTGGCGCTGGCCGGCAACGCCAACCGCTTCACCCAGGGCATCCCGCAGTTGCAGGCGCAGCTCGACGAAGTGGTGCGCGCGATGTCGTCCAGCGGCTCGCCGTCCTCGCAGATCTACATCGCGCTGCGCCAGAACGTGCTGGCCGGCAACCTCGCCCGCCGCGTCACCGAGGTGCGCGCCGGCGGCGCCGGCGCCGCGGTCGCCGGCCAGGCGCTGGCGCGCGACGCCAACGTGTTCGAGCAGGTGCTCGCCGGCCTGGAGTCGGGCGACGAGGCGATGAACGTGCAGGCGTTGTCCAACTCCGGTGCCGTGGCCGCGCTCAACCGCGCGACCGAGCAGTGGGAGACGATGAAGAAGGACCTCGACGCGATCCTGGGCAGTTCGCAGAGGCTGTTCGCCGCGCAGAACGCCGCCGCTGCGCTCACCAGCGGCTCGGACAAGCTGCTGTCCGACAGCCGCGACCTGTTCCAGGCCTTCACCGCCTTCGGCTCGCTGCGCGACAAGAGCCTGCTGGGCAACCTGTGGATCAGCCTCGTGTTCGGCGTCCTGGCGATCATCGCCATCGTCGGCCTGATCTTCAGCATCAACCGCGCGCAGCGGCAGCGCTACGAAACCACGATGGAGCTCAACAACCGCAACCAGGAGGCGATCATGCGCCTGCTGGACGAGATGGGCTCGCTCGCCGAAGGCGACCTGACCGTGAAGGCGACCGTGACCGAGGACATGACCGGTGCGATCGCCGACTCGATCAACTTCGCCGTCGAACAGCTGCGCAGCCTGGTGCAGACGATCAACGACACCTCGGTGCAGGTGGCGTCGAGCGCGCAGGAAACGCAGGCCACCGCCATGCACCTGGCCGAGGCCGCCGAGCACCAGGCGCAGGAGATCAACTCCGCCTCCGACCGCATCAACGAGATCGCGGCCAGCATCAACCAGGTGTCGAAGAACTCCGCCGAGTCGGCCGACGTGGCCCAACGCTCGGTGCAGATCGCGACCAAGGGTGCGGGCGTGGTGCGCGAGACGATCGCCGGCATGGACTCGATCCGCGACCAGATCCAGGAAACCTCCAAGCGCATCAAGCGCCTGGGCGAGTCGTCGCAGGAGATCGGCTCGATCGTCGAACTGATCAACGACATCTCCGAGCAGACCAACATCCTCGCGCTCAACGCGGCCATCCAGGCGGCGTCGGCGGGCGAGGCGGGCCGCGGCTTCGCGGTGGTGGCGGACGAGGTGCAGCGACTGGCCGAACGCGCCTCCAACGCGACCAAGCGAATCGAAACGCTGGTGCAGGCGATCCAGTCCGACACCAACGAGGCGGTCAGCTCGATGGAACAGACGACATCCGAGGTGGTCGCCGGTGCGCGCCTGGCCGAGGATGCCGGTACCGCGCTGGGCGAGATCGAAAACGTGTCGACCAGCCTGGCCGACCTCATCGAAGGGATCTCCAGCGCCTCGCAGCAGCAGTCCGCGGCGGCGACCAACATCACCTCGACCATGAACACGATCCAGTCGATCACCGCGCAGACCTCGCAGGGTGCCAACCAGACCGCCGAGTCGATCGGCAACCTGGCCCAGCTCGCCGCGGACCTGCGCCGTTCGGTCGCCGACTTCAAGCTGCCGGCCTGAGCGCCAGGACGATCGAGAGCATGACGGGCATCGCCAACGACCGCTGCAAGGCGCGCGCGGATCTCCACGGAGGGACGCCATGACCGCGCTGCGCGACGCGATCGACTACACCACGCTGGGCTGGGTCAAACCGGAGCTCGACGAGACCCTGCGCCAGGCGCGGATCGAGATCGAGGGTTTCGTCGACGATCCGTCCGACACCAGTCGCATGCGCTTCTGCGCCAGCTACCTGCACCAGGTGCAGGGCACGCTGCGAATGGTCGAGCTGTACGCGCCGGCGATGGTGACCGAGGAAATGGAGCGCCTGGCCCAGGCGCTGCAGCACGGCGAGATCACCGACCGAGACAGCGCCTGCGCAACGCTGATGCGCGGCGTGGTGCTGCTGCCCGATTACCTGGAACGCCTGCAGAGCGGCCACAAGGACATCCCGATCGTCCTGCTGCCGCTGCTCAACGAACTGCGCGCCGCGCGCGGCGAATCCGGCCTGAGCGAAAGCGTTCTGTTCGCGCCCGACCTTGGCCGGCCGCTGCCGTCGAGCCTGCCCGCGTCGGCCGGCCGAGGCCGCAACGCCGAGGTCCTGCCGCTGCTCGAGCGTCTGTCCGCGGCCATCTCGGAGTGGCCGGAAGACGGTGCGCCCAAGGATGCCGGCGAGATCGGCACCGCCATCGATGCGCTGTTCGTGCGCACCGAGCAGGACGAGACGCGGCGCATGCTGTGGGTCGCCGGTTCCGTCGCCACCGCGCTGCGCGAAGGCGCGCTGCAGCCGTCCGCCGGCCTGCGCCAGGCCTTCGCCAGCGTGCAGCGCGAGGCGCGCCGGCAGTTCGAGGACGACGGCTTCGGCATTCCGCGCCCGGAAACCACGCTCGAACCCACCCGCCAGCTGCTCTACCACGTCGCCCACAGCGACGCGAAGCATCCGGTGTTGCAGGAGCTGCGCGAAACCTTCGACCTCGACGCCGCGCAGCCCACGGAAACAGAGATCAGCCACGCCCAGGGCAGCCTGAGCGGACGCAACCGCGCGCTGCTCGACACCGTCTCTGCCGCGGTGAAGGAAGACCTGCTGCGGGTCAAGGACGTGCTCGACCTGCATCTGCGCACCGATGCTTCCAACGTCGCCGCCCTGCAGCCGCAGGTCGAGGCGCTGGGCCGCGTCGCCGACACCCTGGGCATGCTCGGCCTGGGCGTGGCGCGCAACGTCGTCCAGCAGCAGCGCGACGCGATGGGCGCCATCGTCCGCGGCGACCGCGTCGCCGACGAGGGTGCGCTGCTCGACGTCGCCGGCGCGCTGCTGTACGTCGACGCGACGCTCGACGACCAGGTCGCGCGCCTGGGCGACAGCGACGCCGGCGCCGACGGCAACCAGGACGACCTGTTCTCCAACGAATCGCGCAAGGTGCTCGAGGTCATCGCCCGCGAGGCGATCGCCAACTTCGCCGATGCGCGGCAGGCCTTCGTGGCCTTCGTCGAAACCAGCTGGGACCACTCGGAGCTGGTCGAAGTCCCGCGCCTGCTGCAGGAAGTCGCCGGTGCCATGGCGATGCTGGAGCTGCCGCAGGCCGCCGGCTACCTGGCCGGCGTGCGCATGTACACCGAGGTCGAGCTGCTCGGCCGCAAGCGCGTGCCCAACGGCCGCCAGCTCGACACCTTCGCCGACGCGCTGGCCAGCCTCGAGTATTACCTCGAAGCGCTGCGCGAGAACCGGCTCAACCGCGAGAACATCCTCGAGATCGCGCGCGGCAGCCTCGAATCGCTGGGCTACTGGCCGCTGCCGGACGTGCAGCCGGCGCAGGAAGAATCCATCGCCGAGCCGGACGCGCAGGCGGAGCAGGCGCTGGCCGACGACGTCGATCGCAACGTCGCCGCGTTCATCGACCGCAGCATCGACCAGGCGCGCACTTCGCAGGCCGACAGCGCGCAGGTCGCCGCGCCCATCCCCGTCGCGGCCGGCGGCCGGGGCGGCTTCGAAATCACCGGCGACGAGATCGACGACGAAATCCGCGAGGTGTTCCTCGAGGAGTTCGGCGAGGAGATCGACAACCTCGACCGGATGCTGCCGGTCTGGCGCGAACGCCCCGACGACCTCGAGCGCCTGCGCCCGATCCGGCGCGTGTTCCACACGCTCAAGGGCAGCGGCCGCCTGGTCGGCGCGCGCGCGCTGGGCGAGTTCAGCTGGAAGGTCGAGAACATGCTCAACCGCGTGCTCGACGGCACGCGCGAGGCCAGCCCGGCGGTGGTGGCGATGGTCGACCAGGCCTTCTACACCCTGCCGCAGCTGCTGGCTGCGCTGCGCGGCACCGCGGCGGTCGACGCCGATCTCGAGGGCATGCAGGCACTGGCCGACCGCATCGCCGAGGGCGAGGAAGTCGTGCCCGCATTCGCGGCGCCCGGCGCGGCAACGCCGGGGTCGACGCCTGTCGAAGCCGAAGTCGACGCGGAAGCCGAGGCCAAGGCCGTTGAAGCCGCTGCCGCCCAGGCCGCGGACACGCAGGCCGGCGAGGGCATGCTGCCGGCATCGGTGGATGCGTTGCTGCTGGAAATCCTCGACACGGAAGTGTCCGGCCACCTGGCCACCGTCGACGCCTGGCTGACCGAGGCGCAGTCCGCCTCGACCCCGGCGACCGATGCGCTGCTGCGCGCCGTGCACACCATGAACGGCGCCTTCGCGATGACCGAAGTGCCGGCGATCACCGACGCGCTGAGCCCCGCGGAAACCTACATCCGGCGCCTGCTCGCAGCAAAACAGGATGCGAGCGGCGAAGGCGTGGCGGCGATCGGTGAGCTGGCCGGCGTGATCCGTGCCACCGTGACCGGGCTGCACGCGGCCGCGCCGCAGGTTCCGACTTGCGCCGCGCTCGCCGCGAGCCTCGTGGCCCTGCGTGACAGCCTGCCGGAAGTGGCCGCAGTCACGGATTCCCCGACAATGCCGGAGCCGGTCGAGCCCATCGACCTGGCCGACGCGAACGCCGAGCTGACCGATACCGACCTGAGTGCCTATGGCGACTTGGGCGC
>DATCYC010000212.1:0-11095 GCA_036570525.1 Luteimonas sp. | reverse complement strand
GGGGGTTGGCCGACTACGTGCCGGCAGGCGTGTTGGCCCGCAACCACTTCTCGATCGTGGCGCGATCGCGGGCGCGCAACAGGGCGGGCGCGCGTGCGCGCAGCTTGCCCAGGTCGCAGGCTCGGATGGCGTGGCGCAGTTCGAGCAGCGTGCCCGGGTGCAGACTGAACTCCTCCAGCCCCAATGCCAGCAGCAGCGGTGCGAATCGGGCATCGCCGGCCATCTCGCCGCATACGGCCAGCGGCTTGGCGCGGCGGCGGGCGGTGCGGATCACGTTCTCGAGCATCCGCAGCACGGCCGGGTGCAGGGGCGTGTACAGCTCGCCGAGGGCCTCGTTGTTGCGGTCGGCGGCGAGCAGGTACTGGATCAGGTCATTGGTGCCGACCGAAAGGAAATCGACCGCGTCGATGAAGCCGGGCAGGGCGATCGCCGCCGCCGGCACCTCGATCATCGCCCCGAGCGGGATGTGCTCGGCGATCTCGTGGCCTTCGCTGGCCAGGTCGCGGCGCACGCGCTTGAGCAACGCCGCGACCGCGGTGATTTCATCGCGGCTGGAGACCATCGGCACCAGCACCCGGACCGGGCCGTAGCCCGACGCGCGCACGATCGCGCGCATCTGCGTCTCGAAGATGCCCGCGCGCGCCAGCGACAGGCGCACGCCGCGCAGACCAAGTGCGGGGTTGGGCTCGTCGCTCAGCGCCAGGCCGGTGCGGTCGGCCTTGTCGGCGCCGATGTCGAGGGTGCGGATCGTCACCGTGCGCCCGGTCATGCCCAGGGCGACGTCGCGGTAGGCGCGGAACTGCGATTCCTCGTCGGGAAGCACATCGTCCATGAACAGGAATTCGGTGCGGTACAGGCCGATGCCGGCCGCGCCCAGCGCGTGCGCCTCGGCGACGTCGTCGCGCGACTCGGCGTTGGCGAAGATGCGGACGTCGACGCCATCGAGGGTGCGAGACGGTTCGCGCCGCAGCCGGTGCAGCTGCTTGCGCTCGCGCTTCTCGTCGCGGACGCGAGCGCGGTAGCCGCGCAGGTCGGCCGCGTTGGGCTCGATGACCACCGTGCCGCCGCTGCCGTCGACCGCCAGCACGTCGCCGTCGTTGACCAGCTGCAGCGCCTGCGCCGCGCCCACCACCAGCGGCAGGTGCAGGCTGCGCGCCAGGATCGCACTGTGCGAGAGCGCGCTGCCGCCGGTGGTGACGATGGCGACCACGCCCCGCGACTGCAGCTGGGCCAGTTCCGACGGGGCCACGTTGTCGGAGACCAGCACCTCTCCGGCCACGCCGTGCACGTCCACGTCGCGCTTGTGCAGGGCCGCGTGCAGGCGCCCGATGACGTGGTCGATGTCGTCGATGCGGTTGCGGAAGTAGGCGTCGTCCATGCCGGCGAACACCGCCGCCAGCCGGTCGCGCTGCAGGCGCAGCGCGTAGTTGGCGCCGTACAGGCCCTTGCGGATCAGGTCCTCGATGCCGTGCAGCAGCTCGGGGTCGTCGAGCAGCAGCGAGTGCATGTCGATGAATTCGCCGACTTCATGTGCCAGTGCCCCGTGCAGGCGGTCGCGCAGCGCCAGCATTTCGGCGCGCACGGTGTCGACCGCCGCGTGCAGGCGCGCCAGTTCGGCATCGACGGCCGCGGCGTCGATGCGGTCTTCCGCCACGTCCAGCACGTGCGGCAGCCGCAGCCGCGCCCGCCCCAGGGCATTGCCCCGGGAGGCGCCGTGACCGGGCAGGACGTGCCGCATCTAGCAGGCCGTCCCGATCGGGTGCCTGGATCGCGGGGTCTCCGCCGCCGGCCGCGTTTTGCTGGTCGTCGTCATGGTGCTGCCGTGCCTCCTGCCTGTGCCTGGTCCGGGAGCCGGACCGCGGCGCGGTTTCGATGATCGCTCCGGAACTGCCCGTGGAGCGGCCGCCTAGTTTTCTTCGTCGAAGCGCCGTTCGAACAGCGCGACGAGCGCATCGACCGCCGCCGCCTCGTCCTCGCCTTCGACCCGCAGCATCACCGGCGTACCGTGCCCGGCAGCCAGCAGCATCACCCCCATGATGCTCTTGGCGTTGACCTCGCGACCCTTGGCGGTCAGCGTGGCGTTGCAGCGGTACGGTGCCAGCGTCTGCACCAGTTTGGCGGTGGCGCGGGCATGCAGGCCGAGCTTGTTGGCGATGAGCAGTTCGCGTTCGATCATGGCAGGGTCTCCGCTGCCACGGCCTGCTGGCGCGGCAGCGCGGGGGAAGAGGGGCGTCGGCGGCGCGGAGCCGGGGGCATCCACGTCGACGGCGGCGGGTGCACCGGCTCAGGCATCGTCGATCACCACGCCGTTGCGCGCGCCGGCGGTCGCCACCGCGGGCAGTTCGTCGAGGGTGAGCTCGGGGTAGTTGAGCACCCGCAGCAGCATTGGCAGGTTCAGCGCCGAGACGCGCCGCACCGGCGTGCCCAAGTGGGCGAGCTTCGCCGCCAGGTTGCTGGGCGTGGCGCCGTACAGGTCGGCCAGCACCAGCGCGCCGTCGCCCGAATCCACCTTGCGCAGCGCGGCGCTGGCCTGCGGGAGCAGGGCGTCGGGGTCGCCGTCGAACGGCACCTCGAACGCCTCGACCTTCAGCGGCAGGTTGCGCAGCAGCGACGTCGCGACGGCGACCAGCGCGCTGCCGATACCGGGATGGGTGACGAGGAGGATGCCGACGGCCATGCCGTCAAACTTAGCAGACCCGGGTGACGCGCCGGAAGCACGACGCCGGTATGCCGGACCACGGGAGTGGCCTTGGCCGCTCCCGCATGGGGTCGCCCGCGCGTCCCGGTGTCACCGCTCCCGGATTTCGATCCCTTCCAGCAGCAGGTCGAGCTTGGCCTTCATCGCCTCCTGCGGCTGCTTGCCTTCCTCGACGTAGTGCACCGAGTACAGCACGCCGGGGTCGTCCCCGGCAGGGGCACCGACGATGCCGGAGATCCTGGTGCGGTCGTCGCCGTCGCGGGTGGTGGCGTTGTAGGGATGCCGGCGGTTGAGGATCCGGTCCCATTCGTTGCGGTCCTCGTCGTCCATCGACGGGGCGGGGACCTCCGCGCGCACGGCCATGATGTAGTTGGGGTCGTTGGCCTTGGCCGACATCCACAGTTCGGCCACGTCCCAGGTAACCTCGCCGCCGTCGCGGAAGAACGCGAAGCCCAGCGTCAGCACGCTGTCGGCCCCGATGGCCTGGATGGCGGGCGTGGTGGCGACGTCCATGCGCGGGGATGCATAGCGGAAGCGCTTGTCGTACTCGAACCCGATGTCGATGTCCGCGAAGGCGGCCGGGTGCAGCGCGGGGTGCTGCAGGTAGTCGCGCCACTGCGCCAGCGTGCCGTCGTAGTTGACGTAGATGAAGTCGGTCAGCGCCTTGGCGTTGATGAGCTGGTCGTAGGCCTGCACCGAGGTCCCGGAGCGCACGACACCGACGTAGCCGTTGGGGACCGGCAGCGCGAGCACCACCAGCCGGGCGTTGGCGTAGGGGAGCGCCCATTCCCGGGCCTGCCAGCGCCGGCCCCATGCGTCGACGTGGATGGTGTCCAGCAGCGGCTTGCCCAGCGAGGTCGCCATGACGTTGTCGCTGCCCACGGTGCGCCTGATGAACCCCGACTTGAGCAGCAGGTCCATCGGCACCGACGGGTCGGTGTACAGCGCCTGTGCCGGGATGTCGTCGGGCTTGCGCAGGTGGAAGAGCATGTTCGTGCCGAAGTTGCCCGAGGCCAGGTAGCCATTGGCGGACAGGCGCAGGTTGCGTTCCTCCTTGCCCGCGAGCACCCAGGCGCCGTTGCTGTTGCGCGCGATCACCCTGGGGAAGTCGCCCATGTCGGCGATCTCGTGCAGCAGCCGGGTCGAGCCCTCGCCGTTGGGGAACAGGCGCTCGCGCTCCTGCTCCAGCAACGCCGCCAGCTGGGTATCGAAGTAGGCGCCGGTGCGCTGCATGAACGTGTCGAAGAACGCGTCCAGCGAAAGCGGCAGCGCGAACCGCTCCTTCAGCACGTTGGTGAGCGTGCTGTCGAACACGTCGAACTGGTACGAGACGCGCACGTCGATGTCGGCCACGCCCTCGGGCGCGTCCATCAACAGGCCGATGGGCAGGGCGTAGTTGAGGTTCTCGTTGGGCGACTTGGCCATCACCACGCCGATCACCTTGCCGTCCTGGTCCAGCAGCGGGCCGCCGCTGTTGCCGGGGGAGGCCGCCGCGGAAAAGCGCAGCCAGTTCCAGCGACCATCCTGCTGCTCCGGGGTGTCCGAGGTGTACAGCCCGTCGCGCAGCACCACGCCGGTGCCGTAGGCATTGCCCACCGAATACACGATCTGGCCCGCGGCCGCATCGGTGTCGAGTTCCAGCACTCCGGCGCCGGGCTGCTGCGCCAGGGTGAAGACCACGAAATCCTGCTGCATCGAGAACTTGACGATCTTGTCGATGGCATAGACCTTGCCGCCGTTGTCGCGCAGCGCCGGAGGACCCCAGAGGCTGTTGGCGCCGGTCATCAGGACGTGGGCCGCGGTCACGTAGCGTCCGCCACCGATCGAGAAGGCAGTGCCGATCGAGTAGTACTTGTCGTTGCGCTGCTGGAAGGGCAGCAGGTCGAGTGGCAGGGGCTTTTCGTAGCTCAGCGGGTCGTCCACGGGCTTGGCGGCGACGACTTCGAACGTGGCTGCCTGGATCGCGGGCAGGCGCTCGGGCGCGAGGCTGGCCGCGGTTGCCGCGCCGGCCAGTGCGGTACATGCGATGAGCACGAACAATGCGCGCCAAGCCGCCCGTCCGGCGGCCATGCCGGAGATGCCGTATGTCATGGATTTCCCCCTGTCGATGGATGCTGCGCCGCCGGTCCGGAGCGGTGCCTGGCACCGCAATGGTCGCACGAACCGGTTCGCGGGAGCGGCCATGGCCGTTCCCGCGCAGGTGCCGCGGGTACGGGTCAGTCGAGCTCGCGGTGGTAGGTGGCCACGTCCGGCCAGCCCTGGCCGCGGGCGTGCGCGGCCATGGTTTCGGCCAGGTACACCGAGCGGTGGCGGCCGCCGGTGCAGCCGAAGGCGACGGTGACGTAGCTGCGCGTATCGGTTTTCAGGCGCGGCAGCCAGTGGTCGAGGAAGCCGCTGACCTGGGCGACGTAGTCGACGACGTCGGGCTGCGCATCGAGGTACTCGGCCACGTCGCGATCGCGCCCGGACAGCGGCCGCAGCCTCGGATCCCAGTGCGGGTTGGGCAGCACGCGCGCGTCGAACACGAAGTCAGCATCGGCCGGCACGCCGCGGCGGTAGGCGAACGATTCGAACAGCAGCGACAGCGAGGTGTCGAGGTCGAGGTTGAGATCGGTGGTGACCCGGCGCCGCAGCTGGTGGACGTTGAGGTCGCTGGTGTCGATGATCACGTCGGCCAGCGCGCGCAGCGGCTTGAGCACCTGGCGTTCGAGCGCGATCGCGTCGGCCAGCGCCAGGCCCAGGTGGCTGAGCGGGTGGCGCCGGCGGGTGTCGGCATAGCGCTTGAGCAGGACCTCGTCGCCGGTGTCGAAGAACACCAGCTTCGGGTCCAGCCCCATCGCGCCGACTTCCGACAGCCATTCGGGCAGGCTGGCCAGGTCGTTGTGGCGGTTGCGCACGTCGATGCCGACCGCGAGCTTGCGCGGCGCGTTGTCGCCGCCGGTGACGCTGCGCACGAAGCTGCCCAGCAGCTCGGCCGGCAGGTTGTCGACGCAGTAGAACCCGAGGTCCTCGAAGGTCTTCAGCGCCACCGACTTGCCGCTGCCCGACAGCCCGCTGACGACCAGCAGGACGGGCTTGCTGTCGTTTTCCGTCGCCTCGCTCATGGGTTGCCGCGCTCCAGGAAGTGGGAATGCCGGGCCATGAACGCCGCCGCCGGGTCGACGCCCTTCGCGCGCAGGATGTGCATGCGGGTGGCCGCTTCGGTCAGCACCGCGAGGTTGCGGCCGGGCATCACCTGCAGGGTGATCAGCGGCACGTCCAGGTCCAGCACGCGGCGCTGGCCGAGGTCGCCTGTCAGGCGCTCCATGCCGTCGCCGCTGGCCGGCTCCGGTTCCAGCTGCGGTGGCGTGAGGTGGACGATCAGGCGCAGGTACTTGTTCCGCTTCACCGCGGTGTCACCGAACATCTCGCGGATGTTGAGCACGCCCAGGCCGCGCAGTTCCAGCAGGTCCTGCAGCAGTTCCGGGCAGGTGCCGTCGAGTACGTCGGGTGCGATCTGGGTGAATTCCGGCGCGTCGTCGGCGACCAGGCGGTGGCCGCGCGAGAGCAGTTCGAGTGCCAGCTCGCTCTTGCCCGACCCCGATTCGCCGGTGATCAGCACGCCGATCGAATAGATCTCCATGAACACCCCGTGCAGGGTCACCCGCGGCGCCAGCTTGCGTGCCAGGTGGTACTGCAGGTGGTTGAGCAGCTCATGGCCGCGACACGGCGAGCCCCACAGCGGGGTGCCGGATTCCTCGGCCGCCTCCACCAGGTCGTCGGGACAGCGCTGGTCCTTGCTGAGCACCAGCGCCAGCGGCCGGTAGCGCATCAGCCGCTCGATGATCTCCCAGCGCTGGCGCGAGTCGAGCGAGTCCAGCCAGGACAGTTCCTCGGTGCCGAGGATCTGCACCTTGTTGGGGTAGATGGTGTTGAGGTAGCCGGCCAGCGACGGCCGGCGGGCCACCGTGTCGACCGCCTCGAGCACCCGCGATTCGCCCTGCTGGCCGCCGATCCAGTGCAGGTCCAGGCGCTCGCGCATCTGCTCGAACAGGTCGGCGGCGGTGATGCTGGCGTTCGTCACGGCCTGACCGCCATCGTCGGTATCGGCCTGCCGAACAGCCGCCCGCGTAGCGCATCGACATCGGGTGCGTCGCGCAGCGCGTCGCGGAATCCGTCGCTGGAAAAGCGCTCCGCCAGCTCCGACAGGATCTCCAGGTACTGCTGCGACGAGTGCTCCGGCACGCTCATCGCGAATACCAGGTCGACCGGCGCATGGTCGCGGGCACCGAAATCGACCGGGTGTTCGAGCCGCAGGAACGCGCCGCGGGCGGCGGAAAACGCATTGCTGCGCGCGTGCGGGATGGCCACGCCGTGGCCGATCGCGGTGCTGCCCAGCGATTCGCGTTCGCGCAGGGCGGCGCCGATGGCCGCGGTCATGGCCGGCGACGCGTCCGTGAGCAGGCGCGCGGCGGCGTCGAGGACCCGGTCGCGGTCGCCCGGTTCGGTCAGCATCACGATGCGCTCGGCGGTGAGCAGGTCGGCAAGCGGCATGGGACCGGACCGGGCGGATGGATCAGGTGAATTCGCCGCTGCGCGCGATGCTCTCGCCGCGGCGGTAGTTGTCCACCATCTTCTGCTTGTGCTTGAGCAGCAGCCGGTCGAGCTTGTCGGCCAGCAGGTCGATCGCCGCGTACATGTCGACGGCGCTGGCGTCGGCGTGGAGGATCTGGCCGGAGAGGTTGATCGTGGCCTCGGCGCGGTGGTTGGGCTTGTCGAGGCCGAGTTGGGTGCGGATCTCGAAGGGCTGCTCGAAATGCCGCGACAGGCGCTCGAACTTGCTCTCGACATAGTCGCGCAGGGCCGCTGTCACCTTGATCTCATGGCCGTGGATATCGATACGCATTCGCCACCTCCTGGTTTTTCCGGCGGGTCATGCCGGTGCCCCCAGCATCGCCCGAACGGGGCATGCAAGGGATAAAAACAGGTTAACCCAGCGTGCCGGCGGCGGGAAGGTTCAGGCTGTGCGCCACGGGGCGCTCAGGCGATCCGGACGCGCTCGTGCGAGGAGGGAATGTTGAGCAGTTCGCGATACTTGGCCACCGTGCGCCGCGCCACCGGGACGCCCGCGGCTTTCAGGTTCTCGGCCAGGCGCGCATCCGACAGCGGCTTGCGCGGGTTTTCGGCCTCGACCAGGCGCTTGATCATTTCCTGGATGGCGATGCTCGACGCCTCGCCGCCGCCCTCGGTGCCGATGCCCGAGGCGAAGAACGCCCGCAGCGGGATCGTCCCGCGCGGGGTGCGCACGTACTTGCGCGAGATCGCGCGGGAAATCGTCGATTCGTGCAGCCCGACCTCGGCCGCGACCTCGCGCAGGGTCAGCGGGCGCAGGGCCTGGGGGCCGAACTCCAGGAACCCCGACTGCTGCCGGACCAGGCACTGCACCACCTTGAGCAGGGTTTCGCCGCGCTGGGCGAGGTTCTTGAGCAGCCAGCGCGCCTCCTGCAGGCGGCCGCGCAGGTAGCCGGCGTCGCTGGCGCCGGCGTGCTGGATCATCTGCTCGTAGCCGCGATGGATGGTCAGCCGCGGCAGGCGCTCGTTGGCCAGCGCCACGCGCCACATGCCCTGCTGGCGCGAGATCACGCAGTCGGGCGTGACGTAGGTGTTGGCCGGCAGGTCGCCGATCTGCGCGCCGGGGCGCGGATCGAGCGAGCGCAGCAGCGCCAGCGCCTGTTCGGCCTGTTCCAGGTCGCAGCGCAGCTCGGAGGCCACGCCCTCGATGCCGATCCTGGGCAGGCGGTCGATGTGGTCGATGGCGATGCGCCGCGCCAGCACGCGGCCGGGGGTGTCGTCGGGCAGGTTGTCGAGCTGCAGCACCAGGCATTCGCCGAGATCACGCGCGCCCACGCCGACCGGATCCAGGCGCTGGACCTGGTGCAGCACGTACAGCACTTCGTCCGCGCTGCACTGGATCTCGGGCAGAAGCGACTGCGCGATCACGTCGAGCGATTCGCGCAGGTAGCCGTCGTCGTCGATCGCGTCGATCAGCATCAGGCCGATGCGGTGGTCGCGATCGGACATCTGGGTCAGGTGCAGCTGCCACGACAGATGGTCCTGCAGGGAATCGGTCTGCACCATGCGCTCGGCGGCGTCGCCGTCGTCGTCGCCGCTCCAGCCGCGTGATTCCTGCCAGGCCTCGCCGGCCGGGCTCCAGTCGTCTTCGCGGAACTCGGCGTCCTTGGATTCGCCCTCGTCGGCGTCCTTCGCTTCGCCGCTGCCGTCGGTTGCCCGCAGCGGCTCGGATTCGTCCCAGTCCAGCAGCGGGTTGCTCTCGACCGCGTCGTTGATCTCGGACTCGAGTTCCAGCGCCGACAGCTGCAGCAGGTGCAGCGCCTGGCGCAGCTGCGGCGTCAGGACGAGCTGTTGGCCCAGCGATGTCTGGAGGCGTGGTTTCATCTTCCCCTGCGGCGCTCCCCGCGCGACCGTTGGCAACGGCGTGCACCTACAGGCGGAAGGAGTCCCCCAGGTAGACGCGACGCACGTCCGGATTGGCCAGCAGCGCGTCCGGAGCCCCCTGCGCGAGCACGCCGCCTTCGCTGAGGATATACGCCCGGTCGCAAATGCCCAAGGTCTCGCGGACGTTGTGGTCGGTGATCAGCACGCCGATGCCGCGGTTCTTGAGGTGGCGGACGATGCGCTGGATCTCCCCGACCGAGATCGGATCGACGCCGGCGAAGGGCTCGTCGAGCAGCATCAGGCGCGGATTGGCGGCCAGGGCGCGGGCGATCTCGACCCGGCGCCGCTCGCCGCCCGACAGGCTGGCGCCGATCTGCCCGGACACGTGGCCGACCTGCAGCTCGTCCATCAGGCTGGCCAGCTCGCTCTCCCGCGCGTTGCGGTCGAGGTCCTCGCGCAGCTCCAGCACCAGGCGGATGTTGTCGGCGACGCTGAGCTTGCGGAACACCGACGGTTCCTGCGGCAGGTAGCCCACGCCCAGGCGCGCGCGGGTGTACATCGGCTCGGAGGTGATGTCGCGGCCGTCGAGCACGATCTCGCCCTCGTCGGCCGGGACCAGGCCGACGATCATGTAGAAGCAGGTGGTCTTGCCGGCGCCGTTGGGGCCGAGCAGGCCGACGACCTCGCCGGCATCCAGGGTCAGGCCGAAGTCGCTCACGACCTCGCGCGAGCGGTAGCGCTTGCGCAGTCCCTTGGCGACGAGCATTACTCGTCGTCCTGCTTGGGCGGTTCGGCGTCGCCGGCGTTGTTGCCGTCGCCGGCCGGGGCCTTGTTCTTGGGCTCGAAGGTCATGTTGACGCGCCCGCCGCCGGCCGCAGCGCCGCTCTGCACCTGGCCGGTGCCCATGTTGTAGATGATGCGCTCGCCGGAAATGCTGCCGCGTCCGGGCTGTTTGACGAGCGCGTTGCCGCTGAACACGATGGTGTCCCGGTTCTGGTCGTAGTCGATCTGCGAGGCGGTGGCGTTCATCCAGCCGCCGTCGTCCATCTGCTGCTTCATCTTCACCGGCGAGCCGGTGAGCTTGATCACCTGCTGGTTGTCGCCGCGGCGGATGTCGGCCTTCGCCGACTGGATATCGAGCGTGCCCTGGGTGATGTGCACGCTGCCCGACAGGATGCACGGCCGCGACTCGTCGACCGAGCAGTCGGAGCTGGCGGCGGAGACGCGCATCTGCTGGTTGCGGTCGGAGGACTTCGCCCAGGCGCCACCGGCGGCCATGCATGCCAGTGCGGCGAGGAGCGGCAATGTGCTAGCGGCGGGTCGGTTCATAGCTCATGGTGACCTTGGAAAGGAGCTGGATGCGATTGGTGGCCAGGTCGGCCCGCATTCCGGTGCCCCGCATTGTAGAGGCGGGGCTGGTGACGGTCACCAGAACGGGTGATCTCGCCTCGTCCTCGTCCGGGAATATGTTCAGCTGCTCGGTCTTCATCACCGTCGGGCGCGCGTCGGACGGCGGGCTGGTGGCCTCGACCTCGCCGCGCAGGCGGACCTCACTGTTGTCGGCGGCGACCCAGCCGGTCTTCGACCGCAGCTCCCAGCGCTCGCCTTCCGCGTCGGGGATCAGGAACAGTGGCGTGGCGATCGACAGCGTCCTGTCGTCGGGGCTGCGGGTGAGCTCGGGCGCACGCATGGTGAACGCTTCCTTGCCCTGCTTGTCGAGCGCGACCAGTTCGAAGTCGTGCAGCACGTAGTCCGGGCGCGCGCTGGCAGTGGCCGTGGCGGGCGGTTCGGCGCGCTGGCGCCAGGCCGACCAGCCGGTGACGATGGCCGCGGCGAGCAGGACGAGGGTCAGGACGCCGCGCCAGCTCATGGCGCATCCGCCGTGGCCAGCAACGCGTCCAGGTGCCCCTGCACCGACAGCAGCAGGTCGCACAGTTCGCGCGCCGCGCCTTCGCCGCCGCG
>DATCYC010000211.1:0-2573 GCA_036570525.1 Luteimonas sp. | reverse complement strand
GGCGTCGCGGCGGTCGTCCTCGGCCCGGCAGTCGCCGCTGCCGTCGTCGGCCCAGTTCTGCATGAACAGACCCGCGATCGACTCGCCGGCATCGCGCAGCAGCAGCGCGGCCACGGAGGAATCGACGCCGCCGGACATGCCGACAATCGTTCGCGGCGCGGTCACGACACCTGCCCAAGCAGCGACAGCGGATGGCGCTGGCCGGAGAGGAAATCGGCCACTACCTGCCAGACCAGCGGACTGCGGTGGCGGTCGCGCCCGGCCTGCAGTTCGGCAGGCGTCATCCACAGCGCGCGGACGATGCCGTCATCGAGCGTGCGCGTGGGGTCGTGCCGTACCGGTTCGGCGGCGAACGCAAAACGCAGGTAGTGCCTGCCGTCGCGTTCGCCGGCGCGCACCGGTGCCTTCCACTGATAGGCGCCGATGAAGGCGGTCAGGCGTACGTCCCAGCCGGTTTCCTCGCGGGTTTCGCGCAGCGCCGCCTGCTCCAGGCTTTCGTCGGGCTCCAGGTGGCCGGCGGGCTGGTTGAGGACGAGGCCGCCGTTGCCGTGTTCCTCGACGCACAGCAGACGGCCGCCGTCGACCACGACGGTGGCGACGGTGACATCGGGTTGCCAGAAACGGCCTTCGCGGTAGCTCAAGTGGGCACCGGCAGTGGGCAAACCCGCATTTTGCCCGTCGCGCCGCGAAGGCGTCCATCGCGTCCGACCGGTGCGTTCAGCCCTGGCTGCGGAAGAAAACGCCCAGCGTGGCGACGGTGAGCCCTTGCAGTGGACCCAGCCACAGGTTGGATCGCTGCATCAGTTCCAGCGGCGTGGCCTGCGGCAACAGCGGCTGGACCAGGACCGAGAGCGCAACCAGCAGCAGGTACAGCACGGACATGCCGGCGCCGAGCCGGAAGAACAGGTCGTCGACCGGCTTGCCGGCCTGCCTTGCGTCCTGGCCCTTGCCGGCAGCACGGCGATCGGCGACCAGCACGCCCACGATCAGCGACAGCGTCGGCATCACGGTCGGCAGGAACCAGCCCCAGACCTCATGCGTGGCCGGCTCGTAGCGGCCGAGCAGGCTCTGTGCGACCAGCAGCAGGAACACGCCCCCCGCACCGACCAGCCAGATCGCCGCCAGCATCCACTTGGACGATGCCACAGTCATTGGTTCAACCGCCCTTGTTCGTCGAGGATGCTGGTGCGCCGCAGTTGCACCGACGCCTCGGGCGCACCATCGAGGACGCTGACCGCTTCGCCCTGGAAACCCTGCTTGTGGAACTGGTAGATCAGCGCCGTGCAGGCGTGGTTCGCACTGACCGGAAGGTTGGCGATCGCGGCCGGCAGCAGGTTGAGGCCGCCCTGCAGCCAGGCGGCCGCTTGCTCGCGGCTGGCGGCGCCGCGCGAGGTGGCGAACGGCTTGTCGCTGACCACGAAGACGATGACGCGGTAATGCCCCTCGGGTGCCGAGAACAGGGCGCTGAAGTAGTCGCGAAGGCTGAAGATTTCACGGCTCGGCAACGCCGTCGACCAGCGCATCGGCACCGGCTTGGGCGTGCCGTCGGCTTCGATCTGCTCGAGCCTGGCGACCATGGCGTAGCCGCCGGGCGCGGAATAGAACGCGGGCGATTCGTAACCCGCCGCGTGCAGGGCATCGGACAGGCGCTCGGCGACTGCGCCCAGGTTGGCGGCGCCACCGAAGGTCATGTCGCGGTCGAGCACCGTGCGCACGGTGGCTCGCGGCGGTGGCCACGGGAAGGCGGGGGTGTCGGATTCGCTGCCGACCGTGGTCGCTGTCGCCGCCGCGGCAGCTGCCTGCGGTTCGCCGCCAATGGCGTAGGTCACCGTGCCGATGTTGCTCGGTGGGGGCCGGGGTGCGCCCACGCGACCAGCGATTAGCCCCTGCGCGGTCATCGAAAGGCGTACGGCGTAGCGACCTTCCGGCCAGTTCCGGTTCGGAGGTGCGGCGAACGGCAACTGTTCGCGTCCCTCGGGCAGGGGCTGGCACTCCCGTAGCGGTGGCTTGTCTGGATCGGGTTTCGGCCATTCTGCGCACAGGTGCGTGTAGAGCACGGATGCCAGATCGGGGAAGGACGAGGACGCCGGATCGACTTCCACCACCAGCCACAAGGGCGTCCCTTTCCACGCGTACACCGGTCCAAGGTCCGGGCGAATGCCGCGCATCCTGACCGGTGTGTCGGGAGTGTGCTCGGCAAAGCCGACCGAGCGGATGAAGCCGGGCTGTACACCTGTCTCCCACGTGACTTCGGGTGTGGGCGTTCCGCCGGGCGGAACGACCGGCTGTGCCCATGCGTGGCACGGCATCGCGAACGCAATGCAGGTTGCGACCAGGGCCCATGGCTTCATGCACGCAGCTCCCGGGGACGAGGGGGATCCCGAAAGACACTGATGACGGATGCAACGGCGATCCGGCGGCATTCCGGCCGCGGCCGGGCACCGATCGGCCGCCGCTATAATCGCGCCATGTCCAGACCGCCCGACCACGACCAGGAACACGACCACGGCGTTGCCGTGGAAACAGGCAAGCCGGAAGTGGCGCGGCCGCCGCTGTATTCCGTCCTGCTGCTG
>DATCYC010000210.1:0-2280 GCA_036570525.1 Luteimonas sp. | reverse complement strand
AGCCGGCGGTCGTCGGTAGTGGGGACCACGTCGTCCTTCGCGCCGTGGAAAATCCAGACCGGAACGTCGCGCAGCGTTTCCGCGATGGTCGCATAGGGATCGGGATCACCCGCGACCTGGGTAACGTACAGCGCGCGCTCGTCGCTGATCTGCCGGACCGCGCCGCAGACCGGCACCAGCGCGGCGAAGCGTTCCGGCTGTGCCAGCGCCAGTTCCCAGGTGCCGTAGCCGCCCATCGACATGCCGGTGAGGTAGGTGCGGTCGCGGTCGCCGTTGAACTCCGCGGTCGCCGCGTCCAGCGCGGCGAAGGCGACGCGCGCGTTCGCGCCCTGCCATTCGCCGTTCTCCGGCACCTGCGGGAACACGACGATCGCCGGGAAGCTGCCTGCGTTGGCGCGCACATGGGGGCCGAGGCCGGCAAGCGTGGGCTTGATCCCGTCGTCGCCGCGCTCACCTGAGCCGTGCAGGAACAGGATGACCGGCGGTTTCGCTGCCGATGCCGCCGCCGGTACGAACACCTGGTAGCGGTGCGAGCGCCCGTCGACGACGACTTCGCGCTGCACGAATCCTGCGTGGCGCATCGCTGCAGGAGTAGTGTCCATTGGCAGCGCTCCGCAGGCGGACAGGCCGGCCGCGGCGACGGTGGTCAGCAGTGCAGCCAGTCGCCGCATCGGAGCATTACTTGATGAAGTTCCTGCGCACGAAGCCGATCGCGTCGGCCTTCTCGACGCAGGGCGTGCAGAACGTGCCGCGGCCGTCGACCGGGCCTTCGTACTGCCACTCGAAGGTCTTGCTGTACTTGCCGCTGCGGTCGCTGACGTGCAGCGCGGTGCCCTGCGGCACGACGTCCAGCACGAGCCCGTTCGGGAAACGGACGGCGAAGCCTTCGTCGTTGCCGTCGGGCCCGATGGCGCGCAGGCGCACGCGCTTCTGGTCGGCGCCGTACTCGTAATCGATGGCCTTGCCATGCGGGCCGCTCCAGAACGACAGGCTTTCGAAACCCGGCGAACTGTAGTCGTGGCCGGGCAGTGCGAAGTTGGCGACCTTTCCGTCGACGTACACGCTGGGCACCTTGTCCTGTGCATCGACAAGACCCGCCATCGCAAGCAGGCCGGCCGCCAGGCAGGCAACCCGTTTGGCCTTCATACGTGCATCCTCCGTTTCGTCCAATCTTTCGGGGTCGGGCAGAATCTAGGCAAACGGCGATGAACCATGGTTTCACAGCGCCCCGATCGATCAGCGCAACAGGAGCAGCGTCGCCAGCCCGAGGAAGGTGAAGAAACCCATGGAGTCGGTGATCGCGGTCAGGAAGATGCCGCTGGAAAGCGCGGGGTCGAAGCCCATCCGTTTCAGCGTGACCGGGATCAACACCCCGGCGCAGGCGGCCAGGAGCAGGTTGCAGGTCAAGGCAGCGAAGATCACCAGCGACAGGCCGACATTATGGAACCACGCCAGCACGATCAGCCCCAGGACAGCGCCCATCAGCAGTCCGTTGAGCAGCGCCACGCGCAGTTCCTTCCACAGCAGGGTGCGCAGGTTGGACGCGCCGACCTGGCCCAGCGCGATGCCGCGTACCATCAGGGCGAGCACCTGTGTGCCGGCGTTGCCGCCGAGGCCGGCGACCATCGGCATCAGTACCGCCAGCGCGACCAGTTTGTCGATCGTGCCCTCGAACTGGCCAACCACGTTCGCGGCCACGAAGGCCGTGCAAAGGTTGACGAACAGCCACACCAGTCGCCGCCGCATGGCCCGCCAGACCGGGCTGAAAAGATCTTCATCCTCGTCCAGGCCGGCTGCCCTGAGCGCCTGGTGTTCGGCTTGGTCGCGGATGATGTCGACCACGTCGTCGATGGTGATGCGGCCGAGCAGGATGTTGCCGTCGTCGACCACCGGCGCGCTGATCCAGTCGTGGTCGGAGAACTGGCGCGCCACCTCTTCCGCGGACTCCTCCACGTCGATCGCCGGCTGCTCGTCGTCGATCAGCTGGTTGATCGGCGTGTTGGCCTCGCGGGTGAGCAGCACCTGCAGCGCGATCCGGCCCAGGTACTGGTGGCGGCGGCTGACCACGTAAAGATGGTCGGTATGCTCGGGCAGCTCGCCGCGCAGGCGCAGGTAGCGCAGCACCACGTCGACGGTTGTGTCGGCGCGCACCGTCACCACGTCCGGGTTCATCAGGCGGCCGGCGGTGTCCTCCTGGTAGGACAGGACCTGTTCGAGGCGCTCGCGGTTCTCGCGGTCCATCGACTTGAGGACTTCGTCGATGACCGTGTCCGGCAGGTC
>DATCYC010000209.1:0-2289 GCA_036570525.1 Luteimonas sp. | reverse complement strand
GCCCCGGAAGAAAGCCCACCGCGCCGGTCGTGTCCGATGGCTGCAAAGTGGGCTGCGCAAGGGGTCGAGACTAACAGCAAAACCGGCCCCGAATCGCGGCCCGGGGCCATCGGGGCTGCATCGCTGCGCCGTCGGGACGGGAGCGGCGCCCCACGTGCGCCACCCGTCAAGGGATGGCGCATCGGCCGCACAACCGGGAAAATCAGCGTCATTGCCAGCGCGACGGAAACCCATCCCCACCCAACCCTGCCCTTGAAGGGGAGGGCTTTCCAAGCGCATGCCGTCGGCATTCCACCTGACCTCGGCCGCAACCGACCCGGTAACGGCCACCACTCCACAGGAACCACCAAGCCAGCATGAAAGCCTACGACGTCAAGAAGGGAAACGTGGTCGAGCACGACGGCACCGTCTACCAGGTGCGCGACATCGAGCGCAGCTCGCCACAGGGCCGCGGCGGCAACGTCAAGTTCCGCTTCACCCTGTACTCGGTGCCCGGCGGCAGCAAGTACGACCTCAGCCTGGGCAGCGACGACGAGCTGAAGGAGGTCGAGCTGACGCGCCGGCAGGCGACGTTCTCGTACAAGGACGGCGACGCGTTCGTGTTCATGGACGACGAGGACTTCACGCCCTACGCCCTCGACGCCGACGTCGTCGGCGACGCGGCCGGCTACATCAGCGACGGCCTGGCCGAGTGCCACGTGCAGATCATCGACGAGCAGCCGGTGGCGCTGCAGCTGCCGCAGAGCGTGGCGCTGGAGGTGGTCGACACGCCACCCGAACTCAAGGGCGGCACCGCGACCAAGCGCCCGAAGCCTGCGAAGCTGAGCACCGGCATCGAGATCCAGGTACCCGAGTACGTCGGCAACGGCGAGCGGGTGTGGGTGAACACCACGACGGGCGAGTTCGGCGGCCGGGCGGACTGACGCCCCACGCTCCTGCAACCGGCGTGCAATTCCGCCACTCCTGCGAACGGCGTGCGCCGTAGGTCGGGGCTACGTCCCCGACGGCTCTTGACCCCGCACCTTGATTCTGGCCCCGAAACGCACGCCGCGTCACCGATGAAAGCCGTCGGGGGCGTAGCCCCGACCTACGACGCGCTTGGCTCCTCCCCCTGCGAAGGCAGAGGAGTACCCACGGGTCGCGCTGATCCAAAACAACCCTCCCCTGCCTTCGCAGGGGCGGAGCTCAGGGATCGAACAGCTTCCCCGGATTCATGATCCCGTGCGGGTCCAGCACGCGGCGAATGCCGCGCATGACCTCGATCTCCGCCTCGCTGCGCGTCGACGACAGGTAAGCCTTCTTCACCAGCCCGATGCCGTGCTCGGCGGAGATGCTGCCGCCGTGGCGCTGCAGCGTTTCGGCCAGCAGCTTCGTGACCTGCTCGCACTGGCCGACGAATTCCGCGCCGCCCATGCCCTCGGGCCGCAGCACGTTGATGTGCAAGTTGCCGTCGCCGACGTGGCCGAACCAGACCACGTCGAACTCCGGATACTCACGCCCGAGCAAGTCCTGCGCCTCGGCGAGGAATGCCGGCATCGCCGACACCCGCACCGACACGTCGTTCTTGTACGGCTCGTGCCGCGCCAGGCTCTCGGTGATCCCCTCGCGCAGCCGCCACAGCTGCGCTGCCTGGCCCTCGCCTTGGGCGATGACGCCATCGGCCACCCAGCCGCGCTCGGTGCAATGCTCGAACGCGGCCAGCATCGCCACCTCGTCCGCCTCGCCCTGCATCGCGAACTCGGCGATCACGTAGTACGGATGCACGTCGGCGAACGGCGCCTGCCCGCCGTGCGCCAGCACGTGGTGCAGCGCGCGGTCGGTGAAGAACTCGAAGGCCTCCAGCCGCAGGCGTGCGCGCAACTCCGCGAATACCTGCATCAGCACCTCGAACGACGGCAGCGCCAGCAGCATCACCTGCGTCGGCGGCGGCGGGTCGGTGAGTTTCAACGTGGCCCCGACGACGACACCCAGCGTGCCCTCCGAGCCGATCGCCAGGTGGCGCAGGTCGTAGCCGCTGGAGTTCTTGACCAGGCCACGGCCGAGGTCGAGCAGTTCGCCGGTGCCCGTGACCAGCTTGAGCCCGGCAACCCATTCACGCGTGTTGCCGTGGCGAAGTACGCGGATGCCGCCGGCGTTGGTGGCGATGTTGCCGCCGATGCTGCAGGAACCGCGCGCGGCGAAGTCGACCGGGTAGGCCAGTCCATGTCCGGCGGCCGCGTCGTGCACGGCCTGCAGGGTGATGCCCGGCTGCACGGTCAGCGTGCGGTCGACGGGATCGAAGCCGAGCAC
>DATCYC010000208.1:0-2056 GCA_036570525.1 Luteimonas sp. | reverse complement strand
TCAGGCCTCGACCTTCTTCGCCTTCTCGATCGCCTCGTCGATGCCGCCGATCATGTAGAACGCCTGCTCGGGGATGTGGTCGCATTCGCCGTCGACGATCATCTTGAAGCCGCGGATGGTGTCCTTCAGCGACACGTACTTGCCCGGCGAACCGGTGAACACCTCGGCCACGTGGAAGGGCTGGCTGAAGAAGCGCTCGATCTTGCGCGCGCGCGACACGGCCTGCTTGTCTTCCTCGCTCAGCTCGTCCATGCCCAGGATCGCGATGATGTCCTTGAGCTCCTTGTACTTCTGCAAGGTCTGCTGGACGCGGCGGGCGGTGTCGTAATGCTCGTTGCCGATCACGTTCGGATCCATCATCCGCGAGGTCGAGTCCAGCGGGTCAACGGCCGGATAGATGCCGAGCGAGGCGATGCTGCGCGACAGCGCCACCGTGGAGTCCAGGTGGGCGAAGGTCGTGGCCGGCGACGGGTCGGTGTAGTCGTCCGCGGGCACGTACACGGCCTGGATCGAGGTGATCGAACCGGTCTTGGTCGAGGTGATGCGTTCCTGCAGCACGCCCATTTCCTCGGCCAGCGTGGGCTGGTAGCCCACCGCCGACGGCATGCGGCCCAGCAGCGCCGAGACCTCGGTGCCGGCCAGGGTGTAGCGGTAGATGTTGTCGACGAAGAACAGCACGTCGCGACCCTTGCCGGTCTCGTCCTTCTCGTCGCGGAAGTACTCGGCCATGGTCAGGCCGGTCAGCGCGACGCGCAGGCGGTTGCCCGGCGGCTCGTTCATCTGGCCGTAGACCATCGCCACCTTGGACTCGGGGAAGTTGTCCGGGCGCACGACGTTGGCCTCGATCATCTCGTGGTAGAAGTCGTTGCCCTCGCGGGTGCGCTCGCCCACGCCGGCGAACACCGACAGGCCGGAGTGCTGGGTCGCGATGTTGTTGATCAGCTCGAGCATGTTGACCGTCTTGCCCACGCCGGCGCCGCCGAACAGGCCGACCTTGCCGCCCTTGGCGAACGGGCACATCAGGTCGATGACCTTGATGCCGGTTTCCAGCAGCTCGTTGGCCGCGGCCTGTTCTTCGTAGCTCGGGGCCGGGCGGTGGATCTCCCAGTGCTCCTTGGCCTCGATCGGGCCGACCTCGTCGATCGGTTCGCCGAGCACGTTCATGATCCGGCCCAGCGTGGCCGAACCGACCGGCACCGAAACCGCACGGCCGGTGTTCTCGGCTACCAGGTTGCGCTTCAGGCCGTCGGTCGAGCCCAGTGCGATGGTGCGCACCACGCCGTCGCCCAGCTGCTGCTGCACTTCCAGCGTGACCGCGGTGTCCTGCACCTTCAGCGCGTCGTACACCTTCGGCACGCTCTCGCGCGGGAACTCGACGTCGACGACGGCGCCGATGATCTGGACGATCTTGCCTTGGTTGCTCATTCTGTGTCGCTCCGATTGCTCTATTCGTTGCCGATTCGCACCGGCGTATTGTTTGTTCCGGGATTGGGGATGCGGGATTCGGGATTCGTGAGGGCGCGGTTCGCTGCTCTTCCGAATCCCTAATCCCCAATCCCGAATCCCGCCGCCGTCATCAGACGGCGGCGGCACCACCGACGATCTCGGAAATCTCCTGGGTGATCGCCGCCTGCCGGGCCTTGTTGTAGACCAGGTTCAGCGTGTCGATCAGCTTGTTGGCGTTGTCGCTGGCCGCCTTCATGGCGACCATGCGCGCGGCGTGTTCGGAAGCCACGTTCTCCATTACCGCCTGGTACACCAGCGACTCGATGTAGCGGGTCAGCACGTGCTCGAGCACGGCCTGCGCGTCGGGTTCGTAGATGTAGTCCCAGTCGTGGCGCGCGACCGCGTCGTCCGACGGCGGCAGCGGCAGCAGCTGGTCGAACGCCGCGCGCTGGGTCATCGTGTTGACGAAGTCGTTGTAGGCCAGGAACACCTTGTCGACCTTGCCGCCGGTGTAGGCGTCGAGCATCACCTTGATCACGCCGATCAGCTGGTCGACGCGCGGCTGGTCGCCCAGGTGGGTGACGGTGGCCAGCATCTCGACCTTGATCCG
>DATCYC010000207.1:0-2266 GCA_036570525.1 Luteimonas sp. | reverse complement strand
CGAATCGGGCGGGGGACAGTCGCAGCCGCAGTCCCACGATGGCGACGAGCCGCGCCAGCAGCAGGGCGGAGGCGGCCACCAGAACAACAACCGCCGCGAGCGCTTCCGCAACCGCCGCGACCGCAACCGCGACCGCGGCGGCCGCGACGACGGCATGCCGCGCGACGACAACGGCAACGACCAGGGCCAGCGCCTGCCGCCGCCCAACATCCCCGAGGGCTTCCCGCAGTACTCGCTGGGCGACCTCAAGCGCATGCCGGCGCACAAGCTGCTCGACATCGCCGAACAGCTGGGCATCTCCGACGCCGTCGCCCGCGCGCGCAAGCAGGACGTGATCTTCGCCCTGCTCAAGGTGCTCACCCGCACCAGCGAGGGCGTGCAGGCCGACGGCGTGCTGGAAATCCTGCCCGACGGCTTCGGCTTCCTGCGCGCGGCCGAAGCCTCGTACCTGGCCGGCCCGGACGACACCTACATCTCGCCCAGCCAGATCCGCCGCTTCAACCTGCGTACCGGCGACCACCTGTCCGGCCGCATCCGCTGGCCCAAGGACGGCGAGCGCTACTTCGCGCTGAACGTGGTCGACACGATCAACGGCGAGCCGCTGGAAGCTTCGAAGAACAAGGCCCTGTTCGAGAACCTCACCCCGCTGTTCCCGCGCAAGCGCTTCAAGCTCGAGCGCGGCGACGGCTCGTCCGAGGACATCGCCGGCCGCATCCTCGACCTGATGGCGCCGCAGGGCAAGGGCCAGCGCGCGCTGATCGTGTCGCCGCCCAAGGCCGGCAAGACGATCATGATGCAGCAGATCGCCACCGCCATCACCACCAACCATCCCGACACGCACATGATCGTGCTGCTCATCGACGAGCGGCCCGAGGAAGTCACCGAGATGCAGCGCACCGTGCGCGGCGAGGTGATCAGCTCGACCTTCGACGAGCCGGCCGCGCGCCACGTGCAGGTCGCCGAAATGGTGATCGAGCGCGCCAAGCGCCTGGTCGAGCACAAGAAGGACGTCGTGATCCTGCTCGACTCGATCACCCGCCTGGCCCGCGCCTACAACAACGTGGTGCCCAGCTCCGGCAAGGTGCTCACCGGCGGCGTCGACGCCAACGCCCTGCACCGCCCGAAGCGCTTCTTCGGCGCCGCGCGCAACGTCGAGGAAGGCGGCTCGCTGACGATCATCGCCACCGCGCTCGTCGACACCGGCAGCGCGATGGACAAGGTGATCTACGAGGAGTTCAAGGGCACCGGCAACTCCGAAATCCACCTCGACCGCCGCATCACCGAAAAGCGCGTGTACCCGGCGATCAACGTCAACCAGTCCGGCACCCGCCGCGAGGACCTGCTGATCGAGCCGGAGCTGCTGCAGAAGATCTGGATCCTGCGCAAGCTGCTGCACCCGATGGACGAGATCGCGGCGATGGAATTCCTGCTCGACAAGATGAAGAGCACGAAGTCCAACGACGAGTTCTTCGCTTCGATGAAGCGCTAGGCGTCATTCACCCAAGCTCTTGTAGGAGCGGCTTCGGCCGCGAGCTTTTCCTCCACGCCCGGTATTGCTGAAGAGCTTGCGGCTGAAGCCGCCCCGCGAAAAGCAAAGCCCCGCCTCGGCGGGGCTTTTGTCTGGCCGGATCTACAGCATGAACCTGCCCGTGAAGATGCCCCAGACAAAGAACAGCGACACCAGCGCCCAGGCGACCAGCTGCACGCGCTCGGCGCGGTCGCTTCCGGGGCTGCGCAATGCCATCCACAGGGCGAACGGGATGATCGAATAGCGATTCTCGATCAGCAACGACGCGGAGAGGTAGAGGATCGCGACCGGATAGACCAGCCAGGCCTGCGGAATCGCGAATCGGACGAATCCGATGCTGCAGGCCGACAGCGCGACCACTGCGCCGAACGCCCAGCGCTCCCAGCCACCGTCGCGGACGGCCACGATGATCGCGTTCCTGATGAAGTAGTCGGCGAACTGGGTGTTGTCGTAGCTGCCCTTGAGCTTTGCAAGCGCAATGATGGCCAGCGGCAGCAGGAACAGCCATGCGTTGCGACGCAGCGCGCCGACGAACCGCTTCGAGCCCACCCAGGCCTCGCGCGGGAAGAACACGAAGAACAGGAAGAGCGAGAACCAGACGTTGCCGGCGTGGAGCTCGAGGTCAGGATGGCCGCCGGCGACCGTCTTCGACAGCGAGATCGTCCCGTTCCACGCCCAGTAGGCCAGGAACATGGCCACCGGCAGCGCGTAGGGCCAGGCGACGCGTGCCACCTCGCC
>DATCYC010000206.1:0-7259 GCA_036570525.1 Luteimonas sp. | reverse complement strand
CCCGTCGCGCACCTGCGGGTTGTCCGGAACCTGCTTCGACAGCGCCAGGAACAGCGGCACCGCCGACTCCGCGTCCGCGGCCAGGTTGCCGCCCTCCAGCGCCTGCCCGGCGCGCTCGATGGCGTCGTCGATGCCGTCGGGCGGGATCTCCACCGCCGGCGGGCGCCAGGTCAGCGATTCCAGGATCGTGTCGTCGCCGCTGATGGTGACGATGCCCTCGTGCGCCTGCGCGACACTGCCGGCCTGTTCGTCGCGCGCGGGCTCGCCCGGGTTGCGCGTGCAACCCGCGAGCAGCAACGCCAGCACGACGATCCGGCAAACTCCGCGCAAACCCGGCTCCACTGAAATCGGGCCGCCAGATTACGCCATCACCCGGGGTCCTGGCATGCGCACGAGCCTGCGCCGCGCCGTCGGGCATTTGCCGCTGCCCGCTTGCGCCCGGTAGGCTGCGCCATTGCCATTCGACCATGACGCCGTGCCCCACTGGATCAAAGACCCCGCGGAACTGGAACTCCGCATCGCTCAGCACCCCGGCCGCATCGGCCTGGACACCGAATTCATCCGCGAACGCACCTACTGGCCGCAGCTGGCGCTGGTGCAGGTGTCGCTCGGCGACGGCGACGACGACATCCTGCTGGTCGATCCGCTCGCCCCGGGCATCACCGACGCCCTGCGGCCGCTGCTCACCGACACCGCCGTGCTCAAGGTGATGCACAGCCCCAGCGAGGACCTGGTCGCGTTCATGCACGCCTGCGGCGCCGCGCCGCAGCCGCTGTTCGACACCCAGGCCGCCGCGGCACTGGCCGGGATCGCCGCCGGCATCGGCTACCAGCGACTGGTGCAGGACGTGCTGGGCGTGGCGCTGGCCAAGGGCGAGACCCGTTCGGACTGGCTGCGGCGGCCGCTGTCGCCCACGCAGCTCGAATACGCCGCCGACGACGTGCGCCACCTGTTCGCCCTGCACGACGCGCTGGCCGCGCGCCTGCAGGAGCTGGGGCGCGAAACCTGGCTACGGGAAGACTGCGCGCGCATGGTTTCGAACGCCGAACGCGACGCGGGCGACCGCTGGCCGCACCTGTCGCTGCGCGCGGCGCAGTTCCTCGACCGGCCTGCGCAGATGCGCCTGCTGCGTTTGCTGCGCTGGCGCGAGGCCCACGCGCGCCGTGCCGACCGCCCGCGCAGCTGGATCCTCGACAACGAACTGGCCGTGCTCCTCGCCCGCGATCCGGGCCCCGATCTCGCCGCGCTCCAGCGCCAGTTCGACACCCACCCCAAGGCGCCGCGCAAGCTGGCCGACGCGATCTGGCAGGCACTGCAGACCCCGCTCGACGACGAGGCCGAGGCGCCCGAACCGCGCAACGAGGATCGCGACAAGCAGGCCCTGCGCCGCCTGCAGGAGGCCACGTCCACCCGTAGCGCCGAACTCGGCCTGCCCGACGGCGTGCTCGCCTCCCGGCGCTGGCTCGAACAGCTGCTCGGCGCGGCGCGGGGCCCCGGCGAGGAATGGCCCGGGCCGCTTTCAGGCTGGCGCCGCGCCGAACTCGAACCGGTGCTCGCGCCCCTGCTCTCTCCGGAAACGGAAGGTTCTGGCCTCTCGCCCGGCGGCTCCGTATAATCCGCAACCTCGTGGGGCGGTAGCTCAGCTGGGAGAGCGTCGCGTTCGCATCGCGAAGGTCGTGGGTTCGATCCCCATCCGCTCCACCATCCCCTTTTCGGGGAATCCCGGAAACCCCGCCATCGGCGGGGTTTTTTGTCAGGTCATCCGCTCGAGGCGCCAGCATCCTCGGTCGAGAGGAGAACCTTTTGCTTTCCCGGCCGTCGCGCTCAGCGCAGCGGGAAGTCGTAGGCCGTGTGCGGATCAGGCTCGGGCCGCAGCGTGTAGTGCCACCACTCGTCGGCGTAGTTGGCAAAACCCTGTCCCTGCATCGCGTCACGCAGCAGATGCCGGTTGCGACGCTGCGCGGCGGTCACATTCGGCGAGTCGGTGTGCGCCAGTTCGCCGAAGTAGTCGAAGCCGGTGCCCATGTCCAGCGGCTCGCAGTTCTCGCCACGGTCATCGCACTGCATCAGGGTCAGGTCGAGCGTGGCACCGCGGCTGTGCCCCGAATGCTCCGCGATGTACTGCCCCACCAGCACGTCCTTGCCGAGCAGCGGATAGAACTCGGCCTTGTTCTTCTGGTCGTCGGGATCGTTCACCCAGCGCATGAAGTGCTGCACGGCGCGCACCGGACGGTAGCAGTCGTAGATGAGCAGGCGCCGGTGGCTGTCACGCAGCGCCGCCTCGACCCGCTGCAGCGCCTGCGCGACCGGTCGCAGGAGGTAGCAGCGCGGCGCGTCGTAGCCGTCGATCGGCGTGCCGACGAAATTGTGGCTGCCCGCATAGCGGATGTCCTGCGCCATGTCGGGCACCAGCGCGCGGATGTCGACCATGCCCGCGGACTGCGCGTCGTCAGCGGGCGATACGGCCGGAACGCCGCGCTCCGCCGGGCAATCGCCGGTCCGCACGAAGGACAGATCCTCGAAGTCGGCGCTGAAGTCCGCATCCGGATCGATCTTCGACATCTCCAGCGTCATCGGTTGCGAACCCTCGGGGCCGAAATGCAGCCATGGCTCGATGTCGGGGCGGTGCCACTGCACCAGCAGGCGGTCGCCGACGCGCATCACGTCGCCGGTCATCAGCGGCGACTTGGCCGATGCGAAACGAACGCCCTCGCCCGCTTCGCAGATCGACACGTCGCCGAACCAGGGGTCGCGGTAGACGCCAAGCCTTCCAGCCATGTCGGCCGCGCTGGCCGTCTTGCGCGACGAGGTGTCCGCGACCGGCCGTTCCACCCGCGCCGCGTGCGCGTCGCGATCGAGCAGGCCGGCGTAGTACGCCACCGTGCGCTGCTGCTCGGGCGCGGTGAACTGCTTGACCAGCACCTGGTTGAGCACCGTCCGCGCGTCGCCGGCATTGGTGTTGATCAGGATCACGAAGCCGACGCCCTCCTGCGGCAGCAGCGTGACCGCCGAGTACATGCCCGACAGCGTGCCGGTGTGCGAGACCTTCTGCGTGCCGTCCACGTCGGTGAGCCGCCAGCCGTAGCCGTAGGCGGAGTAATGGCTGTCGTCCCAGTCGCGCATGCGCTGCGACAGGGGCATGATCGTCTGCGGCGACCACACCGCCTCGCGCTGTTCGGCCGACAGCCAGGGCTTGCCGTCGACCAGGCCGGATTCCTCCGGCCGCAGCCACATCGTCACCCAGGTGAGCATGTCGCGCAGGCTGCAGCGGATGCCACCGGCGGCCATCATCGGCACGTTCGGGATCATTGCCCCGTCGGCGCCGGTGACCACGTTCTCCCCGTCGCGCCGCGCGTGCGGCTGGGCGACGTTGCCGACCGCGTCGCGGTCCCATGCGCCGACCTGGCAGCGATCCATGCCCAGCGGCTCGAACAGCTCGCGCCGCACCAGCGTTTCATACGGCGCGCCACCGGCTGCGGCGGCCACTTCGCCGGCGACGATATACAGCGTGTTGTCGTAGGCGTAGCGCGAGCGGAAGCTGTAGACAGGCTTCAGGTAACGCAGGCCGTGGATGACGTCGGCGCGGGTGAAATGGTTCGGCCCCGGCCACAGCATCAGGTCGCCCGCGCCGGCACCCAGGCCGCTGTTGTGGATCAGCAGGTCGCGCACCTGCATCTCGCGCGTGACCCAGGGGTCGAACATCCGGAAGTCCGGCAGGTACTTGATCACCGGATCGGTCCACTCCAGCTTGCCCGCATCGACAAGGCGCGCAAGCAGGCCGGTGGTCATCGCCTTGCTGTTGGAAGCGATCTTGAACAGGGTGTCGACGTCGATCTTCTCTCCGCTGCCCGCTGCCAGCTCACCGGCGGTGCGCGTGTAGACGACCTCGCCGTCTTCGACGATGCCGACCGCAAGCCCCGGCAGGTGGTAGCGCGCGACGGTGTCGTCGAACGCCTGGTCGATGGCGGTTGTGTCGACAGGCCCGGCTTCCACAACCTGCGCGGAAACCATCGCGGGCAGTGCCGCCAGCAGGACAAAGGCGATCATTGGCAAGTACGCACGTGCGTATTTCATGCAGGCAGTCCGTCGTTCCCGTCGCGGACATCCTGCCCCCGCGCGCAGGCGAAAAAAAGGGCGGCCCGACATGCGGGCCGCCCATGGGAGGAGATCAGAAGAAGTTCCAGGTCACGACCAGCTGCATGTAGCGCGGCGATTGCCAGACGGTGGCTTCGCCGAAGTACGGCATCTTGTTGCCGGGCGTGCTCTCGTAACGGGAATGCACGTTGATCTCGGTCTGCTTGTCAAGCAGGTTGTAGATCGAGAAGCGCGCCTTCAGGTCGACCTTGTCCGAGGGCAACGTCCACATCACGCTCGCACCCAGGTTGGTGACCCAGGGCATGCGTCCGAACGCGCCCTTCTCCGTGTAGACCAGCTGACGGGTCGTCCAGTCGTCGCAGCCGGCCTCGCACAGCCAGCCCGAACCGCCGCCGCTGAACTCGCTGGGTCCACCGGCACTGCGGTTGTCATCGGGCCAGCGCACGCCGAACGCGGTGATCGGGCCGCCGGAGCGCGCGGATAGCGTGCCGCCGACGGTCCACATGTCGTTGAACTTGTAGCTGCCCCGCACCTTGATCTGGTGGCGGGAGTCGTTGAAGGTGGGACCGAAGCGCTCGTTCACGGCCGGGTGGTCGTAGTACTGCACCAGGTTGGTGTCGTTGTAGCCCGTGTCCGAGTTCACCGGACCTTCGATGTTGCCCTCGGACTTGGACCACAGGTAGCTGACGTTCAACGCCCACTTGTCGTCCCAGGCGCGGTCGAGCTGGAACTCGACGGCCTTGTAGGTGCGCTTGGGACGCTTGTAACCCATGACGTTGCCGCTGCCCAGGGCCTCGTAGCCGTCCTGGGAGCTGTCGAACGTCACCCAGTCATTGGTGTCCGGGCACCACAGCGTGGTGGTCTCGCCGGGGTTCATGATCGGCCAGTCGCCCGAGTACCAGGGGCACCCCTCCACGTGGTTGATGCGCACGTCCTCCACCGCGCGGTTGAGCTCGCGATAGGTCGCATTCACGCCCCACGACCAGGTCTGGCTGATCGCCTGCTGGAAGCCGAGGATGAACTCGTCCTGGTAGACCTGCTTGAGGTCTCGGGCGACCGCGGTGCGCACGTCGTCGGGCGCGGGGACGTTGCCATCGGTGTTGACCGGACCGAGCTGCTCGCCGATGACCGGGAACAGGTAGGTGGCGCCGGTGACCGGGTCGGTGCGCTCTTCCATGCGGTCGAGCACGTAGTAGGTGTGTTCGTCCGTGGTACCGCCACCGAAGTAGTCGATCAGCTTGTTGGTGATCGGGATGTAGTAACGGCCGGCGTTGCCGAACAGCTTGGTGGTGCCGTCGCCCTTGATGTCCCAGCTGAAACCCACGCGCGGCGAGATCATGTCGCTGAAGTCGGCCTTGGCGAAGGTGGCGCCCGAAGCGAGCGTGTTCTCGAACTTGTCGGCGCGCACGCCCAGGTTGAGCAGCAGGTTCGGGGTGACGTTCCAGACGTCCTCGATGTAGATCGCCTGGGCCTTGGTGCTGACCGGGGCGCCGGTGATGTAGTGGCGCGCGTCGACGTAGGCGTGCACGTCGAGGGGGATGGGCGTGCCGTTGGGAAGCACACCGTTGTTCGTGGGCGGCGGATCCCCCGGATCCACCTCCGGCGTCGGGGCCCCCGTCAGCCTGTAGCTCACGCCGTCGCCCGGATAGACCCTTGAACTGGTGGAGTCCATGACTTCCTGGTCCGCGCCGAAGCGCAGCAGGTGGTCGCCCAGCGTCCACTCGAAGTCCAGGCGCGCCGCCTCGCGTTCGTCGTACCGGCTGCTGACACTGCTGTTGCTCGGGTGGCAGCCTTCCTGGATGGCCGCCGGGCCGAAGAGTTCGTCGTAGGTGCTGTCGCGGCTGACGATGCTGCACGGACCGTCCCAGGGGCTGCCGCCGATGGCGCTGCGCTTGTTCACGCCGTACATCGCCTTGGCGACGAAGTTCTGGGTGAAGTTGCCGGTATAGGTGAGCGACCAGCTGTCGCCGCCGGAACCGTCGTAGCTTTGGCCGACGGAGTCACCCCGCGTGGCGGTGTCCCAATCGTAGTTGTACTTGGTGGTGTCGGACTCGGCCTCGTCCGAGAAGGCCAGCAGCTCCAGCAGGTGGTTGTCGTTGATCCGCCAGTCCAGCTTGCCGCCCCAGAAATCGTTGTTGCTGTCGGTGTACCAGGCCTCGATCGTGTCGATGTCCCGCGGATTGCTGTCGCGGTTTTCATACATGCCGAAGAAGAACAGCCGGTCCTTGATGATGGCGCCGGACGCCCAGACGTTGGTCTTGTAGAACGAGCCGTCGTCGCGGCTCCTGCGATCGCGCTCGTCGATGGTGCCGTCCCTGTGGAACTGGTCATCCCTTGCCGATGTCCAGGCCGCCGGCTCCATCGTGAATTCGGCGCCGGCATGGAACTCGTTGCTGCCCGAGCGCGTCACGGCGTTGATGACACCACCGGTGCTGCGGCCGAACTCCGCCGAATAGCCGCCGGTCTTGACCTGGAACTCTTCGTAGAACGCGAACGGAACCGTCGAATACCCCTGGCGACGGTAGGGGTCGGTGACGTCCAGGCCGTTGATGTAGACCACGTTCTCGGCCACGGACGAACCACCGAACGTGAGGCCGCCGAAGGTGGCGCCCGAAGCCACCACGCCCGGCGCCAGCAGCGCCACCGAACCCAGGCTCTGGTCGACCGGCATCCGCGCAAGTTCCTCACGGCGGATGTTGGTCGCCGACTCGGTGGAACGCACGTCCACGCGGTTGACCACGCGCGAACCGATCACCTGCACGGCGGCCAGGTTCACCGCACCGTCGTCGGTCAGGTTGACCGTCGTGGTGCCGCCCAGGGAAACGCTGACGGAGATCGGCGCTCCCGAGCCACTGGTCAGGGTGTAGGTCCCGGGGGGCAGCTGGCCGATTCGGTAGCTGCCGTCGTCGCTCACCGTCGCCGAGCGCGTCAGCCCGGTGGCGGGATTGCTGATCGTGACCTGCGCACCCGCTTCGGCACGACCGGCCACGGCGCCGGTCACGCTCTGCGCGAACACCGGCGCTGCGGCCATGGACGCAAGGCACGCCCCCATCGCCATGCAAAGCGCGCGTCTGCGCATGTTCTGCTTGCTGTTCATTTCCCTCTCCCCGTCGGTAACTGTGGATTGCCTGGTTTGAAATCAGTCAGTGGTCTGGCGCTGGGTG
>DATCYC010000205.1:0-6790 GCA_036570525.1 Luteimonas sp. | reverse complement strand
CAGGCCGCCGAGGAACGGCGCCACCCAGAACAGCCACAGCTGGCTGATTGCGCCGGCACCGGCGAACAGCGCCACGCCGGTCGAGCGCGCCGGGTTCACCGAGGTGTTGGTGACCGGGATGCTGATCAGGTGGATCAGGGTCAGCGCCAGGCCGATGGCGATGCCGGCGAAGCCCGCCGGCGCGCGGCCGTGGGTGGCGCCCATGATCACGATGAGGAAGAACGCGGTCATCACCACTTCGCACAGGAAGGCCGCCGCCACCGAGTATCCCTGCGGCGACAGCGCGCCGTAGCCGTTGCTGGCGAACGCGCCGGCGGCGTTCGGGTCGATTGCGAAACCGGCCTGGCCGCTGGCGATCTGGAACAGGATCCAGCCGGCCGCGATCGCACCGACCACCTGCGCCACGATGTAGGGCACCACGTCCTTGAGCGGGAAGCGGTCGCCGGCCCACAGGCCGAGGGTCACCGCCGGGTTGAAGTGCGCGCCGGAGATATGCCCGAACGCATACACGCCGGTCAGCACGGTCAGGCCGAAGGCCAGTGCCACGCCCATGTAGCCGATGCCGAACTGGTATCCGTCGGCCCCGACCACGTGCGCGGCCAGCACCGCCGCTCCGCAGCCTCCCAATACCAGCCAGAACGTGCCGAGAAACTCGGCGACAAGTCGTTTCATCATCTTGGTATTCCCCGGGAATGGCCCGCAGGAGGGCCGGGGGGAATGCTGGAACAAGTGCTTGCCGAAGATGTTCGCACGGCGTTAAGGCGCTGCGCTGCGGAGCGTGCGACGCGCCGGGGGGTGCGCAGGCAGCCCGGGCCGTCCCGGGGGAGGGCGGCCGGGATGCGCAGCGGCAGGCGATCAGTTGCTGGTCAGCTGTGGGCCGGTGAAGCGCAGCATCTGGGCCTGCTGCAGGGCGTCGGCCAGTTCGGCTTCGGAGGCAGCGCGCAGCGAGATATGGGCGACGCGGCCGTCGTCGAGTTCGATCAGCGTTTCGCGGACCTGGGCGTCGGGCGCCGAGGCGATCTCGCCGCGGTACCAGTGCGTTTCGTGGCCGTCGATCACCGTCTCCTCGCCCCGGTTCGAACGCCTGGGATCGAACGGCGAATCGGTGGAGATCATCACGGCGAACACTTCTTCACCGCTGTCTCGCAGCGCCTTGCAGAAGACGAAATCGTCGCCGGCCAGGGCATTCCACGACAGGCCGCTGTCGCCCGGCAACAGCGGGCATTCGCCGGCCGACTGCGCCTGCGCGGCGCCGGCGGCAAGCAGGCAGGCCAGTGGAAGTATCCGGAGCAGGTTCATACGCACCCCCTTGCGTAAACGAACGACTGTTACCGGAACATAGTTGACGGTTGTCGAGGATGCAAACCGTGATGGACTTCTCAGTTTGATGCCTGGACACTCTCCGGACGGGCTGGCAGGGACGATGAACCAGTTGTTGCACGACAGCGGGCGTCCGAAAGCTGGCTGGGCGCCGGGCCGCCGGAGCCATCAGGTTGCGGCGTGGCATGCGGGTCCGGGAGAGATCGCGGCCGACGTCATCTCAAGGCAGTGCTTCGAGCTTGAGCTGCGCTTCGGGTTCGGCGCCGTCGGCCAGCGATACAAGAGTCAGGCGGCGGCCGCCCAGGTCCCGGCTGCGATCGCCGCGGCCGGTGTGCAGGCTGAACGATTCGGGCGCGCCTGCGGCGTCCGCGGTCCATTCGAAGACCACCTCGGCATCGCCCGCCCAGACGCACTGGCGGCCGGGCTTGCAGCGCGAATCGTTGGTGACGCGGACGTAGCGCAGCGTGCTGCGGTCGGCCAGCGCGACCTGTTCACCGCTGGCCATGGCGAACGTTTCGCCGTCGGCGATCGAGCGCATGCCGCCGGCACCGGCGGCGGGCGTGGAGCACGCGGCGAACAGCAGCGGTAGCAGGCCGGCGACGGCGGCGGCGTGGGGCAGGTATGCAGGCATGCGGGCGTCCTTGTGCGGGGGAGCGCCCGATTCTAAGCAGGCGCGCGATGTCCGCGGATGAACGCGGCCGATGCGTTCAGCCCCGGCCTTCGTCGCGACGCGATGCGAGCCGGTCGGCCAGGCGGGTCGGTTCGGGCAGCCTGTACTTGCCGGTGAAGCGCATCACCAGGTCGGCCGCGGATGCCATCGAGACACGGTGGCCGGGCGAGACGACCAGTGGATTGCAGTTGACCTTGCTGCGCAGGATCCAGCCCAGCTGCGCGCGATTGTGGCGCAGCGGCGTATAGGCGCCGCGCATCTGGTGTGGTTCGGAACCGCTGCCGACGAGGATCTTCTTGGCCACGCCAATGCTCGGCAGGCCGGTGGCGACGCCGAAGTGCGAGGCAATGCCGAGCCCGCGCGGATGCGCGATGCCGTGGCCGTCGACGAAGGCCAGGTCCGGCGCCTGCGGCAGTTCTTCCAGCGCCAGCAGCAGCGCCGGCAGTTCGCGGTACGACAGCAGGCCGGGGATGTAGGGCATGCGGGTGGGGATGCGCGCGACTTCCGAAGCCAGCACCTGCCCGCTGTCGGTGTCGAGCAATACCGCCGCCGCGCGCGTGGTCGCGCCGTCGTCCTCGAAACCGACGTCGAAGCCGGCGATGGTGCGCGGCGGCTGCCGGTAGCCGTCGCGCAGGACGACCTGCGCGGCGAGCTCGACCTGCAGCGCGCGCGCCGCTGCGACATCACCGTCCCAGTCGGGGAACCCCGCGACCTCCGCCATCAATAGCGCCGCTGCGACAGCACCGGCGCGGCACCGTCCCGGATGCGCACTTCGAACATGTTGCCGTAGTCGCTCTCGTCGATCGGCGCGACCTCGCAGCCGCACAGCGCCGACACGATCCCGGGGACGGTGTTGCTGTGGCCGACGACCAGCACCGTGCCGGTGGCGTGGGCGCGGCGCAGGCGTTCGGCGACGGCCTCGGCGGGCGCCTCGGCGTCATAGGAAATGATGCTCAGGTCGTGGACGGCGGCGGTGGGTTCGGCGGTGTCGCGCGTCCTGCGGAAATCGGTGGCATAGACGGCCACCACGTCGCGCGAGCGCAGCAGTTCGGCCAGGGCGTGGGCGCGGGCGCGGCCGGCATCGGTCAGCGACGGATCGCGCGAGCCGTCGTCGACCTTCTCCGCATGGCGGACGACGACGTAGGTCGCCACCGGCGAGAAGACGGGAATCGCGGCGCAGGCGGCCAGGGCCAGTGCGCAGGTGAGGATCAGGAGGCGGAGCGGGGCGTGCATCGGCGGGTTCTCGGTTCGGGCCGGGTCGCGGCTTTGCTGGCGCGGGTCGCCATGGTTGGCTGCGGCAGGCCCCTGGTCGTGGCGCGCCGCGGCCGGCCTGGCGCATCGAACGGTCGGCCGGGGCCGGTGGTTTGAACGCGTATTGTCCTGCACGCCGGCCGCGATGTCAGCGCGGCCCGGCGGCGCGCGCTGCTCCCGCGCCGCTTGCTGTCCGGTCGGGAACTGCCCGGTCAGGATTCGACGCAGACGCGGTTGCGTCCTTCTTCCTTGGCCCGGTACAGCGCGGCGTCGGCGGCGGCCATCAGGCCGGCACGGCTGTCGTGCGCGGATGACAGCTCGGCGATGCCGATGCTGATGGTGATCCGTTGCGACTCGCCGCCGGGGGTGAACGTCTCCGCCGCCACGGCCGCGCGCAGGCGTTCGGCGAAGCCGTACGCGGCATCGGTGTCGCATTCGGGCAGCAGCACGGCGAACTCTTCGCCGCCGATGCGCGCGGCAATGTCGTCGTGGCGCACGTGCTGGTGGATGATGTCGGCGATCCGGCGCAGCACTTCGTCGCCGGAGATATGGCCGTAGCGGTCGTTGACCGGCTTGAACAGGTCGACGTCGACGATGCACATCGCCAGCGGCCGGCCGTGGCGCAGGGCGCGGGCGACTTCGCGCTCCATCTGCTCGAGGAAGTGGCGGCGGTTGCACAGGTCGGTCAGCGCGTCGCGGGTGGCGAGCTGGTAGATCTCCTCGTGGTAGTTCGCCTCCACGCTGGTGTGGCTGATGAACTTGAGGATGCTTTCGCCGACGGTGACGTGGTCGCCGTCGGCCAGCACGGCCTCGGTGACGGGGGCGTCGTTGACGCGGGTGGTATTGGTCGCGCCGAGGTCGCGGATGCGGTACTCGTCGCCGTCGCGCCAGATCTGGCAGTGCTCGCGCGATACGCTCTTGTGGGCGATGCACAAGTCGGCTTCCTGCGAACGCCCGACCAGCACGCGCGCGGTGTCGATGTCCGCGCGCCCGCCCAGCCCGGCGCCGTGGATCACGACCACGCACGCCGAGCGCGGCACCGCGCGGTGCGGGCCGTCGCTGAGCAGGGTGCGCTGGGTGGTTTCGGACTGGCCGTTTCGGTTGTCCATGTCGCGGCGAGCGGAACGGGACTGCAGTGTAGCGGCAATCCCGTGGCCGGACGTGGCGCTTCCGTTACCATGCAGGCGCTGCCGACAGGGGGGAGCGCGCATGTCCATCTCCACCGGGGACGACCCGGACCGCACCGAACTGCTTGCCACGCGCGGGCCGGTCGCGGGCGATGCCGGTGGCGAAGCGCTGGCGCCGGGCGCGCGACTGGGGCGCTACCGCATCGAGGCGCTGCTCGGCCGCGGCGGCATGGGCGACGTGTATCGCGCCGAGCAGCTGGAACCGGTGCGCCGCACGGTGGCGCTCAAGCTGCTGCGCCGGCGCCGCCTGGATGCGCGGCACCTGGCCTATTTCGAGGTCGAGCGCCAGCTGCTGGCGCAGATGCGGCACCCGGCGATCGCCCAGGTGTTCGATGCCGACACCACCGCCGACGGGCATCCGTTCTTCGCGATGGAGTTCATCGCCGGCAGTCCGCTGACGCAATTCTGCGAAGAACACGGCCTGTCGCTGCGCCGGCGCATCGAACTGATGATCCGCGTCTGCGAGGGCGTGCAGCATGCGCACCAGAAGGGCGTGGTGCATCGCGACCTCAAGCCCGGCAACCTGCTGGTGGACGATGTCGACGGTCGTGCGCTGCCGAAGATCATCGACTTCGGCATCGCCACCGCCTCGTCGATGGCCGAGGGCCGCGAGGTGGCCGGCACGCCCGACTACATGAGCCCGGAGCAGGCCGGCGGCGACCAGTCTCTGGTCGATACCCGCAGCGACGTGTACTCGCTGGGCGTGGTGCTGTACGAGATGCTGACCGGACAGCGCCCGGAAGCTGCGGGCGAAACCCGCGTCGCCAGCACGCAGACGCTGCGCCTGCCTTCCGAACAGCTGGCCACCCTGCCACCCGGCACTGCCGACCGCATCGCGCACGGGCAGGGCCTGCGCCTGGGCGACATGCGGCGCGCGCTGCGCAACGAGCTCGACTGGGTGGTGGCCAGGGCGATGCGCCACGACCGGGCCGAGCGCTACGCCTCCGCTGGCGCGCTGGCCGACGACCTGCAACGCTTCCTGGACGGCCGGCCGCTGGCAGCGGTGCCGGCGTCGCACCGCTACGTCTGGGGCAAGTTCATGCGCCGCCACCGCGTGGGGCTGGCGGCCGCGTCGGTGGCGCTGGTGGCGCTGCTTGGCGGCCTGGCGATGTCGCTGTACGGGCTGCAGCAGGCCCGCGCGCAGCGGGTGATCGCCGAGCAGCGCAGCGCGGAACTGGAAAAGGTGGCCGCGTTCCAGCAGTCCATGCTCGAGGGCATCGACATCGAGGCGATGGGCATCGGCATGGCCGAAGGGCTGCGCGAACAGGCGGCCAAGGGAACGCCCGCAGCGAAGGATGCGGTCGAGGAAACACTGTCACATGCCAGCACCGCCGATATCGCCCGCGACCTGATCGACCGCAACATCCTGGCGGGCGCCGAGACCGCGATCGCGCGCGACTTCGCGGCCGAACCCGGACTGGCCGCCGACCTGCGCGAGTCGGTTGCGAAGGTGCGCGAGGCGTTGGGGCTGCCGGAGGCCGCGGCCACCGGATTTGCCCAGGTGGCCGATTATCGCGAGCGGGTGCTGGGCGCCAGTGCCGTGCCGACGCTGAAGGCGCGCGCCGAGCAGGCGTCTGCGATGCTGTCTTCGGCGCAGCCGGAGCCGGCGCTGGCGCTGCTGCAGCAGACCCTGTCGGACGCATCGGCGCTGCCGCCGGACGAGCCGCTGCGGATCCGCCTGGAGATGAACCACGCTGCCGCGCTCAGCGCGCTCGGCGACCGCAAGACCGCACGCGCGGCGCTGGAGTCGCTGTACGACCGCAGCCGCAAGGCGCGTGGCGAGCGCGACCCGACGACCATGGAAGTGGAAAACAACCTGGCCATACTGCTCGGCCGCATGGGCGAGGCGAGACTCGGCCGCGAGCACATGGAAAAGCTGGTGCCGATGCGCCGCGAAGTGCTCGGCGCTGACCACGAGGACACACTGAGCTCGCTGCACAACCTTGCGGTCATGCGGATCATGACCGGCGACAGCGAGGGCGCGTTGTCGCTGCAGCGGCAGCTGGTGGAAACCCAGACGCGCCGGCTCGGCGCGGAACATCCGACGACCCTGTCCGAACGCGGCAACCTGGCGAGCATGCTGGTGGACAGCGGCAAGGCCGGGCAGGCGCTGCCGATCGCGCTGTCGGTGGTCGAGGCGACCACGCGCGTGCTCGGCGCCGACGCCCCGCGGACGCTGCGGGCCAAGCTCAACCTGTCTTCGCTGTACGCACGCCTGGGGCGGCTGGACGAGACGCTGGCGATGCAGCTGGAAGTGATCGAGGCGCGCAAGCGCCTGCTGGGGCCGCGCCATCCGGACACGATCTACATCCTGGTCAACCGCATCGCTACCCTGTCGCAGGCCGGTCGCCCGAAGGAAGCG
>DATCYC010000204.1:0-3480 GCA_036570525.1 Luteimonas sp. | reverse complement strand
AGCGCCGGCGACGGCTCGCCCTGCGGGCCGAGGCGGGCGAGGCGGTCGGCCAGCGCGCGCTCCTCGGGCGTGAGCGCGCCGCGGTCGTCGGGGTGCCTGGTGCCAGTGTTCATCCGGCATCTCCAAGCCGCGCGCGCAGCTTGTCCATCGCGTAGCGCAGGCGCGACTTCACCGTTTCCCGGCCCACGCCGGTGATGGCGCCGATCTCTTCCAGCGTCAGCTCCTGTTCCAGTCGCAGCAGAATCACTTCGCGCTGCTCGTCGGGCAGTTCGTCGAGTGCCAGCTGCATGCCGCGGCGCTGCTCGAACTCCGACAGCATGCGCTCGGGCGTGTCGGGATCGGGTATGCGCGCGGTGCGCTGGTCGGCGTTCTCCGGCGCCGGCGGCCGGTACTGCTGCGCACGCCAGTGGTCGGCGATGCGGTTGTGGGCGATGCGGTACAGCCAGCTGGCGAACGAGGCGTCCGGCGTCCAGCCCGCGCGCGCTGCGATCATCCGCTGCCAGATGTCCTGGAACAGGTCGTCGGCCAGCGCACCGTCGCGCAGCTGGCGCAGAAGGAACCGGTAGAGGCGGGTACGGTGGCGCGAGTAGAGCTGCTCGAATGCCCCCGCCCGCCCGGCCGCGTACGCCAGCATCAGCGCTTCGTCGCTGATGTCGTCGCTGGCCTCGACGCCCGGGGTGGCGACATCGTTCATCGACGGCAGGTTAAGCGTTGCCGCAGCGCAGGAAAAGCCCGCGGCGGGGCGCCGCCGGGCCGCGGGGGCGGGGCGGATCGCCGCCGCGTTCATGTCTGGCCACCCTTCATGCTCCGGACAAACGGACGGAAGGGGCCGCCGGGGTTGCCGATGATGGAAAAGACGCCCGTTATGTTCAATGATGGCGGGAGGGGAACAGTGGCTCGCATGATATTGGCGCAGACAACGACTACCGCGGCGCCTGATGGCGGCGCCTCCGGGCTTGCCGACCTGCTGGCGGCCACGCTGCCCACCGAATCCAGGCTCGTCGTGGCCTGGAGCGACGTGCGCATCGACGGCGGGCTCTCGCACACCGGCAACGCACCGCATGCGCTGATTGCCCGCGCCCGTGGGTGCCTGGAGCACTTCGTGCCGGATACGGCCGATGCCGAGATCGTCGACGCCTGGCACGACACCGGCACCCGCATCGCCCTGGCCGCGCGCCTGACCCAGCCGCTGGCGCCGGGTTCGCGCCTGGCCTGGCTGGAGCTCGCGCGCCGCACCATCGGCGCCACGCTCGCCGCCGCCCAGGCCCAGGCCCGCATCGAATCGCTGCAGAAGTCCGAGCGCCTGCAGCAGGCGCTGTACGAGATTGCCGACCTGGCCGGCTCCGGCCTCGAGATGCAGGACATGCTCGGCCGCATCCACGAGGTCGTCGGCGGGCTGATGCCGGCCGAGAACTTCTACATCGTGCTGTACGACGACATCCGCGAGACGCTGCGCTTCCTGTACTTCGCCGACCAGCGCGACCCCTACGTCGCCGACCCGGGCGTGGAGCTCGACGTCGAAGAGATGGGCACCAGCCTGACCGTGGCGCTGCTGCGGCATGGCCAGCCGCTGTTCGGGCCATCCGAGGAAATCCTGCGCAAGCTCGACGTGCCGCGCGACCCCAGCCACGGGCCGGACAGCGCCGACTGGCTGGGCGTGCCGATGCGGCGCGAGGGGCGCGTGAGCGGCGCCATCGTGGTGCAGAGCTACCTGCAGGCCGCGCGCTACACGCACGAGGACCGCACGCTTCTGGAGTACGTCGCCCAGCACATCCTGACCGCACTCGACCGCCGCCAGGCGCGCGAGCAGCTCGAGCGCCGCGTCGACGAGCGCACCCGCGAACTGCAGCAGGCGAACATGGTGCTGCAGGCGGAGATCATCGAACGCCAGCGCGCGGAGAAGCTGCAGCGGGCGCTGTACAGCATCACCGAGAAGTCGGTCACCGCCGGCAGCCTGGAGCGCTTCTACGCCGACGTGCATTCGATCGTCGGCGAGCTGCTGTACGCGCGCAACTTCTATATCGCCCTGCTGTCGAGCGACGGCGAACACATCGAGTTCCCGTATTCGGTCGACGAGCGCGACCTGAGCCGCGAGTCGCGACCCCTGGCCACCGGCCTGACCGAGTACGTGCTGTCCACCGGCGAGCCGCTGCTGGCCGACCGCGCCACCATTGCCGACCTGGAGGCTGCCGGCACCGTGCGCAGTTTCGGTCCGCTGGCGAACTGCTGGCTGGGCGTGCCGCTCAAGCGCGACGACACGGTGATCGGCGGGATCGTGGTGCAGAGCTACACGCCGGAGATCGGCTTCGGATCGCGCGACCAGGAGCTGCTCACCTTCGTCGCCCACCACATCGACGGCGCACTGGCGCGCAAGCGCGCGCAAGAGCACCTCAAGGCCGCGCACACCGAGCTCGAGTTCCGCGTCGAGGCGCGGACGCGCGAGCTGGAAAGCACCAACCGCGAGCTGCGCGCGCAGATCGGCGAGCGCGTGCGCGCGGAGCAGAAACTCACCCACCAGGCCCGCCACGACAGCCTGACCGGTTTGCCCAACCGGGTCGTCATGCTCGAGCGCCTGGACGCGGCGATCGCGCGCATGGACGGCGGGCAGGGCACCGGCTTCGCCGTGCTGTTCCTCGACCTGGACCGTTTCAAGCTGGTCAACGACAGCGCCGGCCACGCAGCCGGCGACGAGATGCTGGTCGAGGCCGGCCGCCGCATCAGTACCACGCTCGGCGAGCAGACCCTGGTCGCGCGCCTGGGCGGCGACGAGTTCGCCGTGCTGGTCGAAGGCGCCAGCGACCACGTCGTCGCCGAAGCGCTGGCGGCCACGCTGCTGGAGGAGCTCGGCAAGCCGCTGTGGGTCGCCGGGCGCGAACTGTTCCCGTCGGCCAGCATCGGCATCGCGCTGTGGGAGCCGCGCTATCGCCAGGGCGAGGACATGCTGCGCGACGCGGACGCGGCGATGTACAGGGCCAAGGCCCATGGCCGCGACCGCAGCGCGATGTTCGACGAGGAAATGCGCGCCGAGGCCACGCGCCTGCTCGACCTGGAGGCGGACCTGCGCCGCGCGATCCTCAACGACGCGTTCGAACCGCACTTCCAGCCGATCGTGCGCCTGGCCGACGGCGCCGTCGTCGGCCACGAGGCCCTGCTGCGCTGGAACCACGAGCTGCACGGGCCGCTGCCGCCGGGCGAGTTCATCGGCGTGGGCGAGGACAGCGGGCTGATCGAACAGGTCGACTGGCTGATGTATCGCCGGGTGTTCGACTGGATGAGCCGGCACGGCGACGGCTATGTTTCGATCAACGTCTCGCCGCGGCACTTCCACGCCGAAACCTTTGCCGAACGGCTGCTGCGCATGGTCGACGACGCCGGCGCCGATCCGCGCCGGCTGCGGATCGAGATCACCGAGGTCGCGCTGCTCGAAGACGCGCCGCGCATCCTGCGCATGCTCAACGTGCTGCGCGACCGCGGCGTGCT
>DATCYC010000203.1:0-2389 GCA_036570525.1 Luteimonas sp. | reverse complement strand
CCTCGTGCTGGCCGTCGCTGCGGCCTGGTGGCTGCAGGGCCGCACGCCGGCCCTCCCGCGCCCCGCGGAGGCATCGATCGCCGTGCTCCCGTTCACCACGCTCAGCGACGACCACGACGATCGCTATTTCGCCGAAGGGCTGGCGGTGGAGATGCACGCGGCGCTAGCCGGCGTGCCCGGCATCAAGGTGGCCGCGCCCGCCGCGCCGGGCGTCATCGCCGGGGAAGGCGCGCCCGACGTCGGGGCGCTGGGCAGGAAACTCGGCGTGGCGACCGTGCTCGACGCCAGCATCCGTCGCGAGGGCACGCGCGTGCGCGTCAGCGCGCGCCTGTCCGACACGCAAACCGGGTACATCCTGTGGACGCACAGCTACGATCGCGAGCTGTCGGATGTGTTCGACGTGCAGAACGAGATCGCCGACGAGGTGGTGCGCGCGCTGCTGGGCGTCATCCCCGGGCGGCAGGGGACGCTTGCCAAGCGGCTGGCGCCGACCCGCAACCTTGTCGCCTACGACGCCTACCTCAAGGGCCTGGACCGCCTGCAGGCGAGCGACGAGGACGGCAACCTGACCAGCGCGGTCGGCTACTTCAACCAGGCGCTGAGCGCCGATTCCGGGTTCGCGCGCGCCCAGGCCGGCATCTGCAGGGCGGAGATTCGCCACTTCGAGTACGCGCGCGATGCCCAGGCGTACGAGCACGCGCGCGATGCCTGCGAACGCGCGGCGCGGATGGACCCAGGCCTGCACGAGCTCAGCCTCGCCTTCGGCGATATGTATCGCGTGCGCGGCGAGTCGACCAAGGCGATCGAGCAGTACACCCGCGCGCTTGAGGACCCTGCGTTCGCCGCCGACGCCAACATCGGCATAGCCAATGTCCACGGTGCGAATGGCCGCACCGAGCTGGCATTGGAATACCTGCAGCGCGCGCTGTCCCTGCGGCCCGGCGACGGCGAGGTTTACCGCGAGATCGGCTACCTGCAGTACGCCGACGGCAACATCAACGATGCGATCGAGGCCTATGGCAAGGCGACGCAACTGCAACCCCGGGAGGTCAAGGCCTGGAACGGGCTGGGCGGCATGTACCTGGCCGCCGGCCGCAGGGACGACGCCGAAGCGGCCTTCCGGCACGCGCTGCGGATCGCGCCGAGCTACGGCGTGCTGAGCAACCTGGGCACCATCCAGTACGAGGCGGGCCGCTATGCCGAGGCCGCGCGCATGTACCGGCAGGCGGCGGAGCTCAAGCCCGAGGACTATCGCAACTGGGGCAACCTCGGCGACGCGCTGGTGGCGCAGGGCGGGAATGGCGACGAGGCGCGGGCGATGTACCGTCGCGCGGTCGAGTTGGCGCAACCTTACGTCGATATCAAGTCGGATGACGCCCAGGCGCTCGCCTCGTCCGCCTGGTACCTGGCCAACCTCGGCCAGGCCGATGCGGCGCGCGAACTGCTGGCCCGCGCCGAAGCGCTGGGCACCGAGCGTGGCGAGGTGTCGCTGTGGGCGGCGCAGGCCCTGGCCAGGCTGGGTGACATCGAGCAGGCACGCCAGCGGCTGGGAACGGCTCGGAAGGAGGGCATCGACCCCGGTCGCATCCGCGCCTCGCCCATCCTGCGCGGACTGGCGGACGCGTCGCTGTCCGCCAGGGGGGGCGAAGCACGTAGGCACTAGTGCGAGAACAACCGGCGCCCCTGCGTCGGATCCCCCGGAGGTCGCCATGCGCCAGATTCCACTGCTGCCCGCCCTGTTCCTCGGCCTGTCCCTGCCTGTCCTGCTGTCCGCCTGTGCCGCGTGCCCGGAGTACATCCAGGTGGACTACGCGGACGGGGTGCCGGTGGTCACCCCGGATTCGTGCACAGTCAGGGCCGGCGACACCATCGCCTGGCGCGGACCGCAGTCCGACGACACGCCGTTCACGCTCAGGTTCGACGGCGATCCCGGTACGGTGGTGGTGGGGACGTCGCCGGACACCCGCCACGGCGTGATTGGGAGGCCGGCGTCGCTGGAAGTCGTGGCGCAATCGGGGCCGCCGCGCGAAGTCAAGATCATCGCAGAGCACGATGGCAAATCCACGTACGTCGACTACAAGTACGCCGTGGAAGCCAACGGCCACATTCTCGACCCGCACATCATCATCAAATAAGCGCCGACGCCGCTTCGGCGCAAGCCAGCGCCTCGCGCACCGGCGCGAAGCTGCGGCGGTGCTGCGGGCACGGGCCGTGCGCGCGCAGGGACGCCAGGTGCGTGGGCGTCGAATAGCCCTTGTGCAGGTCGAAGCCGTACTGCGGCCAGGCCTCGTGCAGCTCGCGCATGAAGCGGTCGCGGGCGACCTTGGCGAGGATCGAGGCGGCCATGATCGAACGGTCGCGTGCGTCGCCGCCGATCCACGCTTCAGCG
>DATCYC010000202.1:0-1793 GCA_036570525.1 Luteimonas sp. | reverse complement strand
CAGCCCGAGCCGCGCGCCGACCCGGCGTAGCAGGCCGTCGATGTCCGGCGTGCCGGTGCGCGACGGTCGGTGCCGGAACGCCAGCCCGGCCTGCACGCCGGTTGGTCCCTGCGCGGCCCAGCCGATGTAGCCCGGTGCGAGTTTCCGGCCCAGGAAGCAGTGCAGGGCGTCGGGTTCGTCCAGCCGTGCGCCGACGTACTCGTGCTCGATGCCGTAGAGGAAATCGCGCACGCGTCCGAGCCCGGTTCGCGCGGCCACGCGCGACTTGGCGCCGTCCGCGCCGACCAGCCAGTGGGTTCGGCCGAGGCCTTCGACCTGCCAGCCGCCGCGCACGCGATGTGCGTCGGTGAACGACTGCATCAGTCGCAGCTCGACGCCGGCAGCGCGCATCCGGTCGGCCAGCCAGCGCATCACGTTCGGCGTGTCGGTGGTGAGGAAGTAGTCGCCCAGCGACCGCAGCGACAGGCTGCGCAGGTTGGGCGCGTACAGGCGCACGCCTTCGACGCGTCGCGACAGCGCGGCCGGCATCAAACCCAGCGGCGTGCCTTCCGCCGCTTCGCCGACGATGATGCCGGTGGTGTGCAGGCGGATGCCCGGGTCGCGCTTGCGCTCCAGCACGCACACGCGCAGGCCCGCGCGTCGCGCCGCGAGGGCGCACGCAGCGCCTGCGAAGCTGGCGCCCACCACCACCACGTCCCACTGGTACGCGTCCCTCTGGTCACGGTCGCTCGATCGATCATTCATGCCGCCACGTTGCCGGTGGGATGCGTGCGCGGCATGGGCTGGACGTGAAGCCCGTGCGAAGTTCCGGCGGGTGTTCAGCCGTGTCTGCCCGCGATTAACGCCGCACTCACCGCCGGTTACGCCGCGGGCAGCACGATGGCTGGTGACGGTTGCCGGAGGGCGCCCCCATGACCCAGTTCGCCGAACACGTCTACACCGCACAGCACGACATCGCGCGCATCGAGTCGTGGGCCGGACAGCTCGAGGACGAGGCCAGGGTCGAGATCCTGTTGGTCGATGGTGCGCGCGTGGAAGGCTTCGTCGCTGCGCGGCCGACGATCCAGGTGTTCCGCGACGGGGAGGGCCGCGAGGGCATGAACGCGATGGTGCGGATCGACGACCAGGCCAATCCGGAGCACGCGCACTACCTGTGGCTGGACCGGATCATCGATATCCGGCGCACCGGGACGGCCTGAGCACGCTGATCCGGGCAGCCGCGCGCACGGCGTGGTGCGGCCAGGCGGAGCAGGTCAGGGCGTGAAGCCCACTTCCAGTGATGCGTGGAAAGGCGCGTGTGGCGGCACGAACATGACCTTGCCGCGCGCGTCGCGTTCGATGCACAGCGCCAGCGGTGAATCGCCGCGACGCCAGGTATTGGTCACGCGGCCGCTTGCGTCCAGTTCCGCCACGACCACGAAATCCTCCAGCTGCGCGGTGGTGCGGATGTTGGCGCAGGCGGCGACGCGTGCATCGAGGAACGCGCGCTGCTGCTCGAGCGCCGCGGCACTGGTCGCGGCATCCAGTGAGGCTTCATCGGCATCGGCGGCGGACTTGGCCGCGGTGAAGTCCATCTCCGCCTGGGCCAGCGCCAGTGACAGCGGCAGCGTGGCCAGGCAGCCGCCGAGGAACAGCGCGCGAAGGGCGGTGGTCTTCACCTGCATGGCATCGCTCAGCGATTGCCGCCGCGGTTGCCGCCGCGATGGCCACCCGGGCCGCGGCTGCCGCCGGGGCGGGGGCCATTCGGGCGTGGACCGTTGGGGCGATTGCCGCCCGGGCGCGGGCCGCGCGGG
>DATCYC010000201.1:0-5634 GCA_036570525.1 Luteimonas sp. | reverse complement strand
GAACTGCCGGGCTTCTTCAAGGGCCACAAGTCGGTGATCCGCCTCGACATCTACAACTTCCTCAACCTGCTCGACAGCGATTGGGGCGAGACGATGGGCGAGACGTTCTCGGACAACACCCGCTACCTGGCCAGGCTGGCGACGGTCAATCCCGATGGCACCTACACCTACAACCTGGGCAGCGACAGCAGCCCGACGTGGGAGGAGCTGAGCGAATACGACGCCAATGCCTCGTATCCCTCGAGCGTGGTGTCGCGCTGGTCGGCCATGCTGACCTTGCGTTACCAGTTCTGATCCAGACTTTCGATTCTTCGAACGCGAACGGCCGGGGCAACCCGGCCGTTTTTTTTCGTCGATGCGCCGTAGGTCGGGGTTACGTCCCCGACGGCTCTTGTTCGAGACGCGCCGCGCCCCACACCGCAGGTCGGGGTTACGCCCCCGACGCCCGTGGATCGAAAGCCGTCGGGGGCGTAGCCCCGACCTACGGCTCCTGAAACGTGCGCCGCTGCGTTAAAGTCCCCAACCGACGACAAGAACAAGACAGACGACTGGATGACCACCATTCACGACACCCCCGCGCCCCCGCGCACCACCGCGCTTCCCACCGTCAACGCCCGCATCTACCCGCGCGGCGGCCTCGACATCCTCTCCCGCGACGAAGTCGCGCGCCTGCGCGACGCCTCGCGCGGCGGCATGCACGACCTGCTGCGCCGCTGCACCCTGGCGGTGCTGACCACCGGCAGCACCTCCGACGACCCGCGCGCCGCGCAGGAGCTGTACCCGGACTTCGACATCGAGGTTCGCCAGCAGGACCGCGGCCTGCGCATCGACCTGAAGAACGCCCCGGCCATCGCCTTCGTCGACGGCGAGATCATCCGCGGCGTCGCCGAACTGCTCGCCGCCGTCGTGCGCGACCTGGTCTACACCGCGATCGAACTCGCACCCGAGTACGCCGACGAACTCGGCACCTCCGCCGGCGTCACCGACGCGGTGTTCCGCCTGCTGCGCAACGCCAGCGTGCTGCAGCCGGCCGACCCCAACCTCGTCGTCTGCTGGGGCGGCCACTCCATCAACCGCGACGAGTACCAGTACACCAAGGACGTCGGCTACGAGCTGGGCCTGCGCGGCCTGGACATCTGCACCGGCTGCGGCCCCGGCGCGATGAAGGGTCCGATGAAGGGCGCCACCATCGCCCACGCCAAGCAGCGCCAGCGCCGCCCGCGCTACATCGGCATCACCGAGCCGGGCATCATCGCCGCCGAGTCGCCGAACCCGATCGTCAACCAGCTGGTGATCATGCCGGACATCGAGAAGCGGCTCGAATCCTTCGTCCGCCTCGGCCACGGCATCATCGTGTTCCCCGGCGGCGTCGGCACCGCCGAGGAAATCCTCTACCTGCTCGGCATCCTGCTGCGCGAGGAGAACGCGCAGCTGCCGTTCCCGCTGATCCTCACCGGCCCGGTGGCCTCGGCGCCGTACTTCGAACAGATCGACAGGTTCATCCGCCTCACCCTGGGCGAAGCCGCGACCGCGCGCTACCAGATCATCGTCGGCGACCCCGAGAAGGTCGCCACGCAAATGGCCGCCGGCATCCGCAGGGTGCGCGAATACCGCCTCGACGAAAAGGACTCCTTCTACTTCAACTGGTCGCTGCAGGTGCCGCTGGAGTTCCAGCAGCCGTTCCAGCCCACGCACGAAGCCATGGCCGCGCTGGACCTGCACCACGGCCGCAAGCCGCACGAACTGGCCGCCGACCTGCGCCGCGCCTTCTCCGGCATCGTCGCCGGCAACGTCAAGGAAGACGGCATGCGCCGGATCGAGGAGCACGGCCCGTTCCAGATCCACGGCGACACCGACATGATGGAATCGCTCGACGCCCTGCTGCGCGCCTTCGTCGAACAGCGCCGCATGAAGATCAGCGGCGACTACAAACCCTGCTACGAAGTAATCGCGTAGGTCGGGGCTACGCCCCCGACGCCGCACACCCACCGCGCACGGCATCTCACCCCACCGGCACCCGCATCCGCGCCACGAACGCCTCCCCCTCGCGCCCCGACTCCAACCCACCACGCCCCCCCGTACTCGCCTGCACCCGCGCCCGCGTCGCCTGCAAACCGATCGAATGCCCGGCGCCACCGCGATCATCCGGCCCCGGGGGCAATGCATTGCGCACCTCCACGACCACCTCGTCCCCCACCACGTCCACGCCAATATCGATCCCGCCCCCTTCGGGCGACAGCTCGATCCCGTGCCGCACCGCGTTCTCCACCAGCGCCTGCACCGACAGCGCCGGCACCGCCACTTCCGGCAGCGGCTCCGGCAACCGCCACGCCACCCGCAGCCGCGGCCCGAACCGCACCGCCTCGATCTCCAGGTAGCGCCGCACCAGCGCCAACTCCTCCCCCAGCGCCACGTCATGCGGCCGCGCCAGCGCCGCCCGGAACAGGTCCGACAACCCCAGCAGCAATTCCTCCGCCTGCTCCGGCCGCTGCCGCACGAGTGCTATGCCGCTGTTCAAGGTATTGAACAGAAAGTGCGGCCGCACCCGCGCCTGCAGTGCTTCCAGCTCGGACTGCTTGGCGCGCACCGCCAGCCGCGTGGCCTCGGAATAATTCTGGAACGCCACCAGCGCCAGCAAACCCACCACCAGGGCGATCCCCAGCATGCGCAGCATGAAGGGCAGGGCGCCCTGTTCCGGCTCCGCGCTCAGGTCGAACAGCGCCCACGCCGCAGACGCCACCAGCAGGGTCATCGCCAGCAACAGGCCCAGGCAGGCCCAGGCCAGCGTGGAGGAGGGCAGGCGCGACAGTGGGCGGCGCAACAGGTACAGCGCGCACAGCGTGCCCACCGCGATCCACTGGATGCCCAGGGACATCAGCCCGAATTGCAGCATCCGCGTGCCAGCCTGCCCCGATGCAAGCGCCAGCATCAGCGCCAGCGCTTCGCCGGCCAGCACCACCGTGATCAGTGCGGGCGGGTGGAACAGGGTGTCAAGCGGGCGATGATCAGGCATGTCGATGCTCCGGAACCGGGGCGAGGGTCCTCTGGCGATCATATGCATGCCATGGTCTCCCATTTGCGGGGTCGTCGTGAAAGGCGATCGGGCGAATGCCCGGGAGGTGCCGCCCGCCTCCGGCAACCGTCCGTCCGTCGGGCACGGATGGCGCACGCCGTGGGGGTCCGTTAAGGTTCGGTCGCAGAATTCGGGGGGAGCCATGCTGCAGCGCAGCCCAACAATCGCCGGACCATCCGCCATGCGGGGGTTCACCCTGGTCGAGCTGATGGTCACCCTGGCGGTCCTCACCATCATCGCGATCATCGCCACGCCGAGTTTCGCGAACCTGATCCGGGGCAACCGGCTGGCCTCGTCGGCCAACGAGATGGTGGCCCTGCTGCAGACCGCACGCTCGGCTGCCATCAGCAATCGGGCCAGCAGCGCGGTCTGCCCCAGCTCCGATGGTGTCAACTGCGCCGCGTCGCTGGGCAACCGCTGGATTGCCGTGATGACCAAGAATGGCGTCAGCACAGTGCTACGGGACAGCACCATGCATTCTTCCATCTTGCTCAAGGCCAGCGCCAATCTTTCTGGTGGCAGCAACAAATTCACGTTCACGCCGATCGGGTTTTCCACCGTGGGGACCAAGGCCAGCGGCACCCTGGGCCTGTGCGTGAAGGATCTGGACGGCAACAACGGCATCGATGTCAGCTCAAGCGCGGGGCGGGTCAACACCGTCCGGCGTGCAGCCACCGCTGCGTGCACCGGGCCGGGAGACAACTGACATGGTCAACAGGAGCATGCCGTCCTTGGCACGCAAATCCCAGCAGGGCATCAGCCTGATCGAGGTGATGGTGTCCGTGCTGATCCTGGCCATCGGGGTGCTGGGCGTCGCTGCCCTGCAGACCGTGGCCCTGAAGAACTCCGGTGGCTCCGCAAGCCGCACCCAGGCCGCCATCCAGATCTATTCGATGATGGACATCATCCGCGCCAACCGCGCCAACATCGGCATTTACAACACCAACATCTATACCGAAGGCGATGGCACCGGCGCGGACGGCACCATGATGGGCTGGCTGGACGGGTTGCAGGCCACCGTGGCGCCGGATGCCAAGGGCAGGGTGGTTTGCATCGCCGACACCATGACCTGCAGCGTGGGCGTGCAGTGGAGCGACGAGCGCGCCACCGGAGGCACCTCCACGCCATCCGACATCAACATCACGAGCCAGCTATGACGCACTTGCCAGCCACGACGAAGGCAGCGCAGCGTGGTTTCACGCTGATCGAACTGATGGTTGCAATGGTACTGGGCCTGCTGGTGGTGGCCGCCGCCGGCAGCCTGTTCATGTCGAGCCGCAAGGTCTACGGCACCACGGCATCGATCAACCGCATCCAGGAGAACCAGCGCATCGCATTCGAGATGCTGGCGCGCGACGTTCGTGAAGCAGGTGGCAATCCGTGCACCCGCAACATCGTCAACATGCTGGACACCTCGAAACCCGGCGGCAACTACTACTTGGGCTGGACCGATGGCCTGAGTGGGGTAGACGGAACCGGGCCCAACAGTTCCGACGAGATCACCCTGTACCTGGCCAATGGTGCGTCCATCGATGTCACCAGTAACGAGGAGCCGAGCGCCAACATCGGCGTCAGCAGCACGACGGGCCTGGTCGTCAACGACATCCTCATGGTCTGCAATGCCGAGATGGCCGCGATTTTCCAGGCGACGTCGCTTCCCTCCGGCACGTCCATCCAGCACAACAGCGGTAGCGGCACTCCGGGCAACCTGATGAAGCCCTTCCAGATCGACCAGGAGTCGTTCGATGCTTCGGTGGGCGGTACCAACGCGCCAGGTTACTGCTTTCTTCCGGAAACCCCCAAGAATCCCAATTGCCTGAATGAGCCGAGCAACTCGCCGACGCAGGTGGTCAAGCCGTTCGCCGTGAAGTGGTTCCTGAAAAGCAACGGCCGCGGAAGCACCTCGTTGTACCGGCAAGTGGTCACCAACGGCGGTGCCACGTCGGACACGCCCGCCGAGATCGCTGAAGGCGTCACCGACATGCAGGTCACCTACAAGGTCGGCACGGCGCCCAGTTACGTTCCTGCAGCGTCGGGTCTTGCGTGGAAACAGGTCACGGCGGTGCATGCGCAGCTCGAGTTCGAGGCGGTGCGTGGCGCGCTGACGAAGAACGATACCGAGGGAACCGACGACCAGGTCCTCACCCGTTCGCTGGATGACTACATCCTGCTCCGGAACCACCAGGATATCCAATGAAACCCGGACCATTCATCAACAATCCACGCAACAGGCAGCAGCAGGGCGCGGCGCTGCTCGTCGTGATGATGGTGCTGCTTATCCTGACCCTGCTGGGCATCGCTTCCCTGCGTGGGGGGATCATGCAGGAGCGCATGGCCGCCAACATCGCCACCCGCAGCATGTCGTTCCAGGTGGCTGAAGCCGGACTGCGCCAGGCGGAGCTCATCGCGCGTGATGGCACCGTCACTTTCCCGTCCTCCGGCTGCAGCGCGGGCCGCTGCGCGAAGGTGTCCGGGTGGGAGACCGACGGCGACTTCTGGGATGACGGCGAAGCCGGCTACCAGACCGGCACCGGGGTGGCGATCGGGGACGCTTCGCTCAG
>DATCYC010000200.1:0-13963 GCA_036570525.1 Luteimonas sp. | reverse complement strand
CAACTTCCCTGGCTCCACCCCGACCGCGTCGCCGCGCTCGAATCCGCGCTCGCCGAACGCATCCTCGTGATCGACGGCGCGATGGGCACGATGATCCAGCGCCACCGCCTCGAGGAGGCCGACTACCGCGGCGAACGCTTCGCCGAGGGCTTCGACAGCCTGCAGCCCGACGGCCCGCGCGAAGGCCACGACCTGAAGGGCAACAACGACCTGCTGACGCTGACCCGTCCGGACGTGATCGCGCAGGTCCATGCCGATTACCTGGATGCCGGGGCCGACCTGGTCGAGACCAACACCTTCAACGCCACCGCGATCAGCCAGGCCGACTACCACCTGCAGCACCTGGTCCGCGAACTCAACGCGGAAGGCGCGCGCATCGCCCGCGAATGCTGCGATGCCGCCGGGGAGAAGACGCCCGGCAAGCCCCGCTTCGTGATCGGCGTGCTCGGCCCGACCAGCCGCACCGCCTCGATCAGCCCCGACGTCAACGACCCGGGCTTCCGCAACACCAGCTTCGACCAGCTGCGCGAGACCTATCGCGAAGCCGCCGAAGGCCTGATCGACGGCGGTGCCGACGTGCTGATGGTCGAGACCATCTTCGACACGCTCAACGCCAAGGCCGCGCTGTTCGCGATCGAGGAAGTCTTCGAGGAGCGCGGCGGGCGCCTGCCGGTGATGATCTCCGGCACCATCACCGACGCTTCCGGACGCACGCTGTCCGGCCAGACGGCCGAGGCCTTTTACGCCTCGGTCGCGCACGGCAGGCCGCTGTCGATCGGGCTCAACTGCGCGCTGGGCGCGAAGGACCTGCGCCCGCACGTCGAGACGCTGTCGCGGATCGCCGAGGGCCATGTCAGCGCCCACCCCAACGCCGGCCTGCCCAACGCCTTCGCCGAGTACGACGAGACGCCCGAGGAAATGTCGGCAACGCTGAAGGAGTTCGCCGAATCCGGCCTGCTCAATTTCGTCGGCGGCTGCTGCGGCACCACGCCGGACCACATCCGCGCGATTGCCGAAGCAGTCGACGGCGTCGCGCCACGCAGGCTGTCTCGGGCGCTGGAGGCGGCCGCATGAACACGACTGTCCGCCATACCCGCCTGTCAGGCCTCGAGCCGCTGGTCATCACGCCCGAGCTGCTGTTCGTCAACGTCGGCGAACGCACCAACGTCACCGGCAGCGCGAAGTTCAAGAAGCTGATCAAGGAGGATCGCTTCGACGAGGCGGTCGAGGTCGCGCGCCAGCAGGTCGCCAACGGTGCCCAGATCCTCGACGTCAACATGGACGAGGGCATGATCGACTCCGAGAAGGCGATGGTGCGCTTCCTGACCCTGATCGCCTCGGAGCCCGACATCGCCCGCATCCCGGTGATGGTCGACTCGTCGAAGTGGAGCGTGATCGAGGCCGGCCTCAAGTGCCTGCAGGGCAAGGGCGTGGTCAACTCGATCTCGATGAAGGAAGGCGAGGCCGCATTCATCGAGCAGGCCCGGACGGTGCTGCGCTACGGCGCGGCGGCCGTGGTCATGGCCTTCGACGAGCAAGGCCAGGCCGACACCTGCGAACGCAAGGTCGAGATCTGCACGCGCGCCTACAAGATCCTCACCGAGCAGGTCGGTTTCCCGCCCGAGGACATCATCTTCGATCCCAACATCTTCGCCATCGCCACCGGCATGGAGGAACACAACAACTATGCCGTCGACTTCATCGAGGCGACGAAGATTATCCGCCGGACCCTGCCCCACTGCCACATCTCCGGCGGCGTCTCCAACGTCTCGTTCTCGTTCCGCGGCAACGAGGTCGTGCGCCAGGCGATCCACTCGGTGTTCCTGTACCACGCCATCAAGGCCGGCATGGACATGGGAATCGTCAACGCCGGCGCGATGTCGATCTACGACGAGCTCGACCCCGAGCTGCGCGAGTACGTCGAGGACGTGGTCCTCAACCGCCGCGAGGACGCCACCGAGCGCCTGCTGGCGCTGGCCGAGCGCTACAAGGGCAGCAAGGGCAAGTCGCAGGCCGAGGACCTCTCCTGGCGCGAGAAGGACGTGCGCGCGCGCCTGAGCCACGCGCTGGTCCACGGCATCGACCAGTACGTGGTCGAGGACACCGAGGAGGCCCGGGGGCAGGCCACGCGCCCGCTGGACGTGATCGAAGGCCCGCTGATGGACGGCATGAACGTGGTCGGCGACCTGTTCGGCGCCGGCAAGATGTTCCTGCCGCAGGTGGTCAAGTCGGCGCGGGTGATGAAGAAGGCGGTGGCCTACCTGCTGCCCTACATCGAGGCCGAGAAGGAGAGGACCGGCGACACCGGCAAGTCCAACGGCAAGATCGTGATGGCGACCGTCAAGGGCGACGTGCACGACATCGGCAAGAACATCGTCGGCGTGGTGCTGGCGTGCAACAACTTCGACGTGGTCGACCTGGGCGTGATGGTCCCCGCGCAGAAGATCCTCGACACCGCGATCGCCGAGAACGCCGACATCATCGGCGTGTCCGGCCTGATCACCCCGTCGCTGGAGGAAATGGGCAACGTCGCCCGCGAAATGCAGCGCCGTGACTTCACCATCCCCCTGCTGATCGGCGGCGCCACGACCTCGCGCGCGCACACCGCGCTGAAGATCGATCCGCACTACAAGTCGCCGACGGTGTGGGTGAAGGACGCCTCGCGCGCGGTCGGCGTGGCGCAGTCGCTGATCTCGAAGGAGCTGAGGGACGCGTTCGTCGTCGCCAACGACGCCGACTACGCCGAGATCCGCGAGCGCCACCGCAACCGCGGCGACGCCAAGCGGCTGGTGTCGCTGGAAAAAGCGCGCGCGCAGCGCTTCGAGGGCGGCTGGGACGACTACGCGCCGCCCGAGCCGAAGAAGACCGGCATCACCGTCTTCGACGACTACCCGCTGCAGGACCTGCTGGAGGTCATCGACTGGACGCCCTTCTTCCAGGCCTGGGAGCTGGCCGGCAAGTTCCCGGCGATCCTCGAGGACGAGGTGGTCGGCAAGTCGGCCAGCGAGCTGTACCGCGACGCGCGCGCGATGCTGGACAGGATCATTGCCGATAAGTGGCTGACCGCGAAGGCCGTGTTCGGGCTGTGGCCGGCGAATTCGAGGGGCGACGACGTGATCGTGGAAGCGGCGCCGGAGGGCCAGTCCGGCCCCACCACCCTGCACTTCCTCCGCCAGCAGGTCGACAAGCCGGTCGAACGTCCCGACTTCTGCCTCGCCGACTTCATCGCGCCGGAGGATAGCGGCAGGAAGGACTGGATCGGCGGTTTCGCGGTCACCGCCGGGATCGGCATCGAGGAACACATCGAGCGCTTCCGCGCCGACCACGACGACTACAACGTCATCCTGCTCAAGGCGCTGGCCGACCGCCTGGCCGAGGCCCTGGCCGAGCACCTGCACCGGCGCGTGCGCAAGGAGTTCTGGGGTTTCGATCCCGACGAGTCGCTCGACAACGCTGCCCTGATTGCCGAGAAATACCGCGGTATCCGCCCCGCCCCCGGTTATCCCGCCTGCCCCGAGCACAGCGAAAAGCGCATGCTGTTCTCATTGCTCGACGCCGAGGGAAACGCCGGCATGGAACTCACGGACGGCTTCGCGATGCTGCCGACCGCGGCGGTTTCCGGGTACTACTTCAGCCACCCGAAGAGCCAGTACTTCGTCGTCGGCCGGGTGTCGAAGGAACAGGTAGCCGACTATGCCAAACGCAAGAGCGCATCGCTGCAGCAGGCCGAGCGCTGGCTGGCGTCGAACCTGGATTACGACCCCGAGTGAGCGGCGGCTGTGGCCGCTGCCCGTGCACTCTCACCACACCAGGTCGTCAGGCACCTGGAACCGGGAGTCGGCGTAGGCGTCATCTTCGGCGGGCGTATCCGGATCGACCTTCAGCGCAACCGCCGGCGCAAACGTCGCCTCGGCTTCAGCCAGGACGGCCGCCGCCACCAGCAGGTAGCGGCCATCAAGCTGGACCACGCCCAGCTCGCCGGCGTTGAGCGCCTTCAGCTGGCCGGCGTTGACGTGGATGCGCTTGATCTTGCCGCCGTAGTCGAAGTGGCGCACGAGGTCGGCGTTGGCGTCGTTGAGCGCCTTGTCCTTGAGCAGCGCGGCGAGTTTCGCCTTGGCTTCGCGTCGCAGGCGCGCCTGCTCCTGCTTCAGGCGCTCGGCCGCGATGCGCTCGTCCTTCTCGCGCTGGGCGCGGATCGCGTAGGCCTTGGCGAGGTCGATGTCCTCGCGCTTGCCGGTGTTGCGTGGATGCGGCTTCTTCGCCTTCCCGTGCGCCGGCGGCCGCGACTGCGCGCCCGGTTTCTGCTTGCCGTCGCGGGGCGGCTTCGCGGGCTTCGGGGCCTGCTTGAAGCCCAGGCCGAGGAGTTGGTCGCGCAGTGTGTCGCTCATGGGGAGTTGCGGTTACGGAGAGGGGCGGGGAAATTGTGCCTGACCCGGCGAGGCCGCGTGGGAGCAGCTTCAGCCGCGAGCTTTCCGACCGGCGCTCAGTAATGCGGCGGCGGCGGTTCCTCGGACGGATCGGCATAGAGCTCGCCGCGCGACTGCTTCATCGCCTCCAGCGTGCGTTGCAGCAGGTCGGCGTGCCCGGCCGCCTCGATGCGCGCGGCGGCCAGGGCGTCGCTGAGTTCGGCCAGCGCCTGCTCCTGGAACGCCAGCCGCGTTTCCAGTTCCACGATGCGCTGTTCGAGTGCGGTGGACATGCGGTCAGCCGATGCGGATGGAGCGGCCGCGGCCGATCCCGTAGTACGCCAGGCCGGCGGCCTCGACGTCGTCGGGCTCGTACAGGTTGCGGCCGTCGAAGACCGCCGCGTCGGCGAGCTGCTGTTTCAACTCATCGAAATCCGGGCTGCGGAACTGCTTCCACTCGGTGATCACGGCCAGCGCGTCGGCATCGCGCAGCGTTTCCTCGGCGCTCTCGCACAGCACAAGGTCAGAGCGCTCGCCGAAGATGCGGCGGGTTTCCTTCATGGCCTCGGGATCGAAGGCGCGCACCTTCGCACCCGCATCCCACAGCTGCTGCAGCAGGCGCCGGCTCGAGGCCGCGCGCATGTCGTCGGTGTTGGGCTTGAATGCCAGGCCCCACAGCGCGACGGTCTTGCCGCGCAGCGCGGAGGCATCCCCGTAGTGGCGCAGCATCAGTTCGAACAGGTGGGCCTTCTGGCGTTCGTTGACCGCTTCCACCGCGTCGAGCAGGGTCGGCGCGTGCCCGTGCTGCTGCGACGTGCGGGCCAGCGCCTGCACGTCCTTGGGGAAACACGAACCGCCGTAGCCGGCGCCGGGATAGATGAAGTGCCAGCCGATCCGCGGATCGGAGCCGATGCCCTTGCGCACCATCTCCACGTCCGCCCCGACCTTTTCGGCGATGTTGGCGATCTCGTTCATGAAGCTGATCTTGGTCGCCAGCATCGCGTTGGCGGCGTACTTGGTCAGCTCGGCCGAGCGCACGTCCATGCTGACCACGCGCTCGTGGTTGCGGTTGAACGGCGCGTACAGGCGGCGCAGCGTCTCCACCGCTTCCGGGTTGTCCGCGCCGATCACGATGCGGTCCGGTCGCATGCAGTCCTCGACCGCGGCGCCCTCCTTCAGGAATTCCGGGTTGGACACGACGTCGAATCCGACCTTTGCGCCACGCCCGGCCAGCGTCTGCGCGATCGTTTCGCGCACCCTGTCGGCCGTGCCCACCGGCACGGTCGACTTGTCGACCACCACCGCGGGCTTCTGCAGATGCGTGCCAATCGTCCTGGCCACCGCCAGCACGTACTGCAGGTCGGCGCTGCCATCCTCGTCGGGCGGCGTGCCGACGGCGATGAAGATCACCTCCCCGTGCGCGACCGCCTGCCCGGCGTCGGTGGTGAACTGCAGCCGCCCCGCGGCATGGTTGGCCTTGACCATCGGTTCCAGGCCCGGCTCGTAGATCGGGATGACGCCGTTGTCCAGGCCGTCCACCTTGGCCTGGTCGATGTCCACGCACACCACCTCGTGGCCGACTTCGGCCAGGCAGGTTCCGGTGACGAGTCCGACGTAGCCGGTTCCGAAGATCGCAACGCGCATGCGGTACCGCTCCCTTATTCCTGGTTCGCGTCCGGCTTGACGATTTCAAGCAGTTCGACCTCGAACACCAGGGTGGCATTCGGCGGGATCGGGCCGCCGGGCGTGCCCGTCTCGCCGTAGCCGAGTTCGCTCGGGATCCACAGCTTGTACTTGCTGCCCACCGGCATCAGCTGCACGCCTTCGGCCCAGCCCGGCGCCACCTGCTGCAGCGCGAACACGGCCGGCTCGCCGCGCTCGTGCGAACTGTCGAACTGCGTACCGTCGAGCAGTTCGCCCTTGTAATGCACCTTCACCATGTCTTCGGCGGTGGGCTTCGGCCCCTTGCCCTCGACCAGCACCTGGTACTGCAGGCCGGATTCGGTCGTCGTGACGCCTTCCTTGCTCGCATTGGCGGCGAGGAAAGCCTTGCCTTCGCTGGCGTTCGTCTTCGCCTTGGCCTCGCGCTCGGCCATCTGCTTGGCCTGCTCTTCCTGCTGTTTGGCCTGCAGGCGCTTGTCGAAGGCCTGCGCCACCAGCTGGGCCTGCTCGTCGTCGAGCAGCGGCTCGCCGCCCGACATCACGGTCTTCATCGCCTTGACCACGGTATCGACGTCCACCTCGTCCTTGATCGGTTCCAGCGACTTGCCGACCGACATGCCGACCATGTAGCTGGCCTGCTCCTTTTCGGTCTTCAGGCCGGTGCTCTTGGCGATGTCGTTGCCGCCGGCCGCGGCGTCGGCCTTGTCTTCCTTCTTCGCGTCATTGTCGATCGGCTTGCAGGCGGCGAGACCGAAGGCCAGCGATGCGGCGAGCAGGCTGGCGGTGGCGAAACGGATTGGGGATGTCATGTCAGGGCAGCTCCGGTTGTGCGTCGGATGCCGGCCGTGCGCCGGCAATGGGGGAATGAGGGGGTTGGAATCAGAGGATGTCGAGAAGTTCGACATCGAAGATCAGCGTCGAGTTCGGCTCGATCGCCGGATTTCCCTGCTTGCCGTAGGCCAGCTCACTGGGAATCCAGAACCGGTATTTGGCGCCGACGGGCATCATCGACACGCCTTCGGTCCAGCCCGCGATCACCTGGTTCAGGCCGAACTCGGCGGCGCCGCCATGCTGTTCGGAACTGTCGAACACGGTACCGTCGAGCAGGGTACCGCGATAGTTCACGCGCACCCGGTCGCTGGGCTTCGGCCGCGGGCCGGCGCCCTGGCGCAGCACCATGTACTGCAGGCCGGACGGCGTGGTGAACACGCCCTTGAGCGACTTGTTTTCGGCGAGGAAGCGCTCGCCTTCGGCGGCGTTCCTGATCGCGGCTTCGGCGGCCGCGGCTTTCTGCTTGGCCTCTGCGCGCGCGCCGAACGACTGGCGGACCGCATCGGCCTCGGCATCGCTGAGCAGGGTCTTGCCGCCGGCCAGCGAGGTGCGCAGCGCCTGCATCATCACCGGAAGATCGATCTCGTCCTTCACCGGAGCCAGCGACCGGCCAATGTCCGTGCCGATGAGCAGGCCAACCTTCGCCTTGTCCACCGAGGGCGGCGGCGTGCCCGGCGGCATGCCCGGCACCGGCCGGCCGCTGCGCGCGGCGACGCGCACCATCAGCGCCTGCCCGGTTTCCAGAACCTCCTTCTCTCCGATCAGCGGCTCGCCGCCGTCGAAAGAGTTGCGCACGGCGCGTTCGAACGCCGCGAGATCCAGGTCCTCCGCGGCCGGCGCGAGCGACTTGGCCACGTCCATGCCGATCATGTAGCTGTCCTTGTCGCGCTCGCTCGCGAGCACCTGTTTGTCCTGGGCATGGACGTTGGCGGCCGGCAGGCTGGCAATGGCGATCAACAGCGCGGCAGCTCCGCGCAGCAAGGGCTTCATCCGGAACGACTCCTGTGCGGCGCCTGCGGATCAGGCGCGAAGTCGCCTATTGTCGCGGGCGCGGGCAAACCGGGCAATCGCCAGGCTGTTGTGACCGTCGGTGGCCCGGAGACATACGGAACGGCCGGAGCAGTTGCCGTGTCGGGGATGCCGAGCGAAACCCGGGACGACCGGAAGGCGGCCATGCGCCGATGAGCATGCCCGTCGGACGTGGCGCCGCATCCGGCGAACAGCCCCGGCGACACATCGATTCGCCATTCCGGCCAGGCGAACCCGGGTAATCCGGCACACGCCGCCCCTCGGCTGGATCCGTGCGCGACCGCCTGACCGGCAGCGATTCCGCCGTCCACCAGTCACCGACCCACCAGCCCCGACATCACTATCCATATCATGTAATTGATTTTATTGGACATTAACAAGAAAAGCCGACGCGAACCCAACCATGACTTCAGTTGGGTCCACGCCGCACAAAAATCCGTTGACACGCCGTGTCTTGGTGTTATAGTTACATACAACACCGATCACCCAGAGCAGGACGTTCACCATGAACCGCAAGCTCCACAACTCGATGCTCGCCTTCTCCGCCACCGGCCTCGTGCTGGTGTTCGCGCTGATCGCCGCCTCTCCCGTGTTGCCCGGCCAGGACGTCTCCACGCCGGTCGCGCTGGCCGCCTCCACGCCCGCAGTCGAACTGAATGCCGGACTGCAGGAAAACAACAAGGCCATCGAAGCCCGTGTCCGGGAAATCGAGGCCCGCGCCCGGCAACTCGAAAGCGAGCTGGACGCGAGCGCCTCGCTCGGCGATACCATCGCCAGCGCCGTGAGCTTCGCCGCGGCGGTGTCCACCGAGGCTGCGCTGAGCGCGGCGTTCGAAGCCACGGCCGACGAAACCACGCGCAAGCAGGAGGCGGCCAGGGAAAAGCGGCGCCACGCGCGCCAGGTCCGCGGCACGCTGGCCGTCCCCTATTTCTCGTTCGCGCAGGGACTGCGCCGCGGCAGCCGGAGCTGAGCCATGAGTGCAGTCCAGTGGAACGATGGGGCGCCCATCTATCGCCAGCTCAAGGAGCGCGTCATCGCGATGATGCTCGACGGCGTGCTCAAGCCCGGTGATGCCCTGCCCTCCGTGCGCCAGGTCGCCGCCGAATACCAGCTCAACCCGATCACCGTCTCGCGGGCCTATCAAGAGCTCGCGGATGAAGCACTCGTCGAAAAACGCAGGGGCCTGGGAATGTACGTCACCGAAGAGGCATCGAAGAAACTGCTGTCGAACGAACGCGAACGCTTCCTCACCGAGGAATGGCCGCTGGTGCTCGAACGCATCCAGCGCCTGGGCCTGTCGATGGAAGACCTGTTGAAGCCGGCCTTCGGCGGAGATGCCGCATGAACGCCGTCGCCACGCATGAACACGTCGTCGCCGCGCGCAACCTGCGCAAGGCATACAAGACCACCGTCGCGCTCGACAACGCCGACTTCCGGATCGAAGGCGGCAAGATCATCGGCCTGATCGGCCCCAATGGCGCCGGCAAGACCACCGCGCTCAAGGCGATGCTCGGGCTGACTCCGTTCGAGGGCGACCTCAGGGTGCTCGGCCGCGACCCGCGCACCGAGCGCGACGAGTTGATGAACGATGTCTGCTTCATCGCCGACGTCGCCGTGCTGCCGCGCTGGATCCGGGTCAGCGAAGCCATCGACTTCGTCGCCGGCGTGCACCCGCGCTTCGACCGCGCCCGCTGCGAACGCTTCCTGGCCAATACCAAGCTCAAGCCGCGCCAGCGCGTGCGCGAGCTGTCCAAGGGCATGATCGTGCAGCTGCACCTGGCCCTGGTCATGGCGATCGACGCCAGGCTCCTGGTGCTCGACGAGCCTACGCTGGGCCTGGACATCCTGTATCGCAAGCAGTTCTACCAGCGCCTGCTGGAGGACTACTTCGACGAACAGAAGACCATCATCATCACCACCCACCAGGTCGAGGAAGTCGAGCACATCCTGACCGACGTGATGTTCATCCGCGCCGGCAAGATCGTGCTGGACGCGCCGATGGACGCGATCGGCGAGCGCTTCGTCGAAGTCCTGGTCAACGCCGACCAGCTCGAGAACGCGCGCGCCCTCGGACCGATCGACGAACGTGCCCTGCCGTTCGGCAAGACCATGATGCTGTTCGATGGCTTGCCGCAATCGCAGCTGGCACCCCTCGGCGAAACCCGCACCCCGGGGCTGGCCGACCTGTTCGTCGCCACCATGAAGGGAACCTACGCATGAACGCCCTCGACACCACCGCCGTGCCGCGCGCCGCTGCACCGGTCCACCCCACTCACAAGTTCAAGCTGCTGCTGCAGCGCGAGTACTGGGAACACAAGGGCGGCTTCTTCTGGGCGCCGCTGATCGCCGGCGGCATCTCGCTGCTGCTGACCGGGATGATGATCGTGTTCGGCCTGGTCGCCGCGCGCCGCGCCGGTAACGGCATGACGATCGACGGGGTCAGCGTCAACGGCCTGGACATCGGTGAACTCACCAGCCGGATGGATGCACGCGACATGGCGGAGTTCGCCCAGGGCATCGACCTGACGCTGCTGCTGAGTTCGTCCTGGCCGTTCATCGTGCTGGCGTTCGTGGTGTTCTTCTACTGCCTCGGCGCGCTGTACGACGAGCGCAAGGACCGCAGCGTGCTGTTCTGGAAATCGCTGCCGGTGTCGGATGCGCAGACGGTGCTTTCGAAGGTCGGCAGCGCGGTCGTGGTGGCGCCGGTACTGGCGGTGATCGCCTCGCTGGTCACCATGATCGGTTTCATGGTCATGCTCAGCATCGTGGTGCTGTTCCACGGCGGCAACCCGTGGACGCTGCTCTGGGGCCCGGCCAGTCCGCTGACGATCGCCGCCGGCACCCTGGCCTGGATCCCGGTCTATGCACTATGGGCATTGCCGACCGTCGGCTGGCTGCTGCTGTGCTCGGCGTGGTCGCACAGCAAGCCGTTCCTGTGGGCAATCATGGTGCCGCTGTTCACCGGCATCTTCGTCAGCTGGTTCGACCTGATGGAGATGTTCAACCTCGACAGTTCCTGGTTCTGGAGCAACATCGTCGGCCGCCTGCTGCTGGGCACGGTGCCGGGCATGGACCTGCTGTACCGCGATGGCTTCGGCCAGGGCACGGGGGAGCACGGCATGCAGGAAATCATCGCGAGCCTGTCGCCCGCCGGCCAGCTGGCCAGCCTGGCCACGCCGCAGATCTGGATTGGCGCGGTGGTCGGTGCGTTGATGATCTTCGGCGCGATCCAGCTGCGCCGCAGGCGCGAGCTCGCCGACTGAGCCACCGCGCCTCCGGGTGGCGGCCCCGCTGCGGGCCGCCGCCTTCTCACGAAGCCACCAAGGAAACTCCCATGCGCAAACAAGCCCTGATCCTCGGCGCCCTGCTCCTGCTGCCGCTGGCAGCCAACGCCGCCGACCAGCACTGTGAACACAGCCAGCCGCGCAACCTGCAGCTGGACATGGCCGGGGTGAAGACGGTGGTCTTCGAAATCGGCGCCAACGACCTGGACGTGCGCGCGGTCGCCGCGTCCGGCAACACGGTCGCCGGACGCGCCTGCGCCTCGCGCGAGGGCGACCTGTCGCGGCTGGTCCTGACGCAGCACAAATCCGGCGACCGGCTGGTCGTCACCGCGGAGCGCGAAGGCAAGTTCGGCGGGTTCTCCCTGTTCGGCAGCAACTACGCCTACATGAAGCTGCAGGCCAGCGTGCCGGACAGCGTGACCGTGCAGCTCAAGGTCGGCTCCGGCGATGCCAGCGTCGACGGCGCGCGCAGTGCCCGGATCGACACCGGCTCGGGCGACGTGCGCGCCACCCGCGTGCGCGGCGAACTGGCCGCATCGCTGGGCTCCGGCGACCTGGAAGCCAGCGACATCGGTTCGCTGGACCTGGACTCGGTCGGTTCCGGCGACGCCGCCATCCGCAACGTCCGCGGTGCGTCGAGGGTCGGCAGCGTCGGCTCGGGCGACGTGTCGATCCGCTCCACGCAGGGCCCGGTAGAGGTTGGCTCGGTCGGTTCCGGCGACCTCGACCTGGAAAATATCGGCGGCAGCATCACGGTCGGCTCGATCGGTTCGGGCGACATCGAAGTCGATGGCGCGCGCGGCGACCTCACCGTGCGCTCGGCCGGCAGCGGCGACGTCGACCACAGCGGCGTCACAGGCCGCGTCGACCTGCCGCGCAGAAACTGATGCGCACCATTGCCCCGGAAGGACAAGGAACCACCATGTCGACGATTCGATTGCTCGTTTGCGTCTTGTTGATCGCTGCTTCCGGCTGCCAGCAACAGGCAGCCGCCACCGCGGCGCAGTCCATGCCTTCGGCCACCGAGATGCTTGCGGCGGTCGATACCGGGGACATCAAGACCGTGCGCATGCTCCTCGAGAAGGGCGCGGATCCCGATGCAAGGGTGCGCGGCGATGGAACCGCACTCATCCTCGCTTCCCGGCAGGGAAAGCTCGCGATCGTCGAAGCACTGCTGGAAGCGGGTGCGGGCGTCGACGTGGCATCGCGCGGCGACGGCAATCCGCTGATCATGGCGGCAAGGGCCGGGCATGACGACGTGGTGGCGCGGCTGATCGAAGCCGGCGCCGACCCCGACGCCATCGTGCCCGATGACGAAACACCGCTGATCAACGCGGCCCGCGAAGGCCACCTGCAAACCGTCCAGTACCTGGTCGAGCACGGCGCCGACGTCAACCTCGGAGTCACTGCCGACTTCGGCGAGTGGCGCTCGCCGCTCAACCAGGCCAGCGACGAGGCGGTCAGGTCCTACCTGACCCGCCACGGAGCGCAGGCCGAACGCTGACAGTCCGGCGCCGGCGGTGAACCGGCATCCGCACGCCGGCCGTTCCTTGCGGCTTTCCACGATCATCACGCATCCATGGGGGCAACCAGCATGACCAAGCCATACGTCGTTCTTCTCCTCGCCTGCCTTGTCCTGCTCGGCGCTTGCAGCCGCGACGAGCCGCCCGCCGCGCAGGCGCCGGCCAACGAGTCCGCGGACACGGCGCTCGGCCGCACCCTCGGCAAGGTGGCCGAGAAGGTACGCACGAAGCTGGAGCACGAGAACATCACCCTCTCCAGCAGCGACGCGGAAGCCAAGGCCGAGATCACCCCGCAGGGCGACTTGCTCATCGACGGGAAGAAGGTCGCGACCGATGAAGCACAGCGCGCGCTGCTGCTCGAATACCGGGCCGGGATCATCGCCGTGGCCGCGGCCGGCACCGACATCGGGATGAAGGGCGCGGACTTCGGCCTGCGCACCGCGGGCAAGGCACTGCGCGGCGTCTTCTCCGGCAACAGCGACGAGATCGAGGCTGAGATCGAAGCCGATGCGCGTGAGTTCGAAGCGCAGGCGCGCAAGATCTGCGAGCACCTGGCGCCGATGCTCGAAACACAGCAGCAGCTCGTCGAGACACTGCCCGAGTTCAAGCCCTACGCGACGATGGACCAGTCGGACATCGACGACTGCCTGGACGACACCCAGGGCGCGGGCGCCGCACCGACCGCCTAGGCGACGGAGCCCAACGGAATGCGAGCAACGGCCCGGAAACTGCTCAAATGGGGCATCGTCCTGCTCCTTGCCGCGATCGCCGCCGCCGCGCTGGCGATCCTGGTCCTGCTCTCGCGCGCGTCGGTGGAAACCACGGCCCACGGCGCGCCCACGCGCCTGCGCCTGCACCTGCCGGGCGGACGCGACATTGCGGTTCCGGTCTACGTGGCGTCCGGCAGGCAGGTCCGGATCCCGGGGTTCCTCGACGGGCCGATCGTCCGCCGCGGCACCGACGGCAACTGGTCGGCGACCTGGTTCTGCGAGGACCGGCCGCACCGGTCCACCCTTCCCGCCTCGGCGCTGTCGCTGCATGTCGAATGCGCCGGGACGCGGCACGCCTTCCCGCTGTACTCGCCACAGCTGCCGCCGGCGGTCGCACCGATGCCGGCACGGGTGGCAGTGCTCAGCGACCTGGAGGGCAACATCGCCTTCCTCGAACAGGCGCTGCGCCGGCTCGGCGTCGTCGGCGCCGACGGCCAGTGGGCCTACGGCGGCGGCCA
>DATCYC010000199.1:0-1807 GCA_036570525.1 Luteimonas sp. | reverse complement strand
CGACGAGCAGGTCGAGGTGCGCGTGCCAGCCGGCGCTGTGCATCAGCACGCGGTTGCGGCTGCCGAGGTGGCGATGGACGACAGTGAGCAGCACCTCGTTGCCGCGCGGTTCGAGGTCGATGGTCACGTCGCTGTCGCCGTCCCAGGTGAAGACGAGGCGGCGCGGCGGATCGCATTCGATGACGCGGCTTTGCATGCGTTGCTCGTCGGCGAAGCCATCCGGATGCTTGCCCGGCGGATCGGTGAGCTCGTCGTTGCGCCAGACCAGTTCGAACGACGTGCCGGCCCGGGGCTGTACGCCATCGCCGCCGGCCAGCCACTGGCGGCGGAGTCCGGCGTCGGTGAGGTGCTGCCAGACGCGCTCGATGGGGCCGGGCAGCACGCGCTGCAGGCGCACGGTGTCGGTGTCGCTGAGGACGGCGTAGTCGGCTTCGGCGGGGGAGATGGTTGCGTTCATTTCTTCTTCTTCCTCTTGCTGTGCGCGGGGGGGGCGACGCGCTTGCCGGTCTTGCCGGGGTGGTCGTCGGCGGTGCGAAGCAGGGCCTCGAGGGCATCGAGCTTCCGGTTCCAGAAGCGTTCGTAATGGCGGATCCATTCCGCGCCGGCGTGCAGGGGGCGTGCGTCGAGGTGGCAGGTGTGCACGCGGCCCTGCACTTCGCGGTGGATCAGGCCGGCGCGTTCGAGCACCTGGATGTGCTTGGAGGCGCCGGCGAGCGAGATCTCGAACGGCGCGGCAAGCTCGCCGACGGTGCGCGGCTGCTCGGCGAGGGCCTGCAGCATGGCGCGCCGCGTCGGATCGGAGAGGGCCTGGAACACGCCATCCAGGTGCGGGCTGTTCGGGACATCGGGCTTATAGTCAACCATGGAGTTGAATATACGCCGGCCAACGGCATTGTCAACCGTTTGGTGAAATATTTTCCCACGGCCCGCGTGGCCGATCAGGACGGTCGCCTGACATTGAAAAAAATCGGGGCTGGAAAGCTCGCGGCTTCCGCCGCTCCTGCGGTGCGGCTGGTGACGGTTGGCGCGCCCGGGTGGCCGGGCGCGCGCCGTGGGTTGCTATCCCGTCGCCTGCCCGTCGCCGGCGTACTTCTCGTGCAGCTTCACCGGCGCCACCGCGCGCTCGGCGCGGCGGCGGATCCACAGGTTGATCATTTCGACGAACACCGAGAACGCCATCGCGGCATAGACGTAGCCCTTCGGGATGTGCTGGCCGAAGCCGTCGGCGACGAGCACCAGGCCGATCATGATCAGGAAGCTCAGCGCGAGCACCTTGACCGTGGGGTGGCGCTCGACGAACTCGCCGATGGGCCGGGCGAACGCGAGCATGAACACGATCGAGGCGACGATCGCGGTGACCATCACCCAGCGCTCGTCGACCATGCCGACGGCGGTGATGATCGAGTCCAGCGAAAATACGATGTCGAGCAGCATGATCTGCGCGATCACCGCGCCGAAGGTGGCCGTCGCCGCGCGCGTGGCCGAGGCCGCGGCGTGCACCGTCTCGGTGGCGCCTTCGAGCTTCTGGTGGATCTCGTGGGTGGCCTTGCCGATCAGGAACAGGCCGCCGCCGATCAGGATCAGGTCGCGCCACGAGAACGCGTGCCCGAACAGCGAGAACAGCGGCGCGGTCAGGCCGACGATCCAGGCGATGACCATCAGCAGCGCCAGGCGCGTGATCGCGGCGAGCAGGATGCCGATGCGGCGGGCCTTGTTGCGCTGTTCCGGCGGCAGCTTCGCGGCCAGGATCGAGATGAAGATGATGTTGTCGATGCCCAGCACCAGTTCGAGCGCGGTGAGGGTGGCG
>DATCYC010000198.1:0-8449 GCA_036570525.1 Luteimonas sp. | reverse complement strand
GCGGCTGCCTTGCGCTGGGCGTCGGACCTGGACCGGAACGCGGTGACGTTCGTCGCGCTCAGCGGGGTGTTCCCCAGGACTTCGATGCGTCCGCCCTGCTTGCGGAAGGCGGTGAGGTCGGCGGCGATGGTCTCGCTGGTCAGGTTGCGGCCGACGTCCTTGGCCTTGCTCGGGCGCGCGGACAGGTGCGAGGTGCTGTTGGACTTGCGGGGCATGGAATCTCCTTGCAGGTGGTTCACCGTTGCAGCGCTGGCGCTGGCCAACGGGATGCGGCAACTTCCTGGGCGGGTGGGTTGCCGGGTGGTGTTCCTCGTCCGACTGGCACGCGACGCGCGCTGACGCCCCGCACGTGCGCGGCGTGATGGGGGACGGGAAGTGCGGGAATACTACCGGAACACCCATTAACAGGGCGTTATTTCCGCAGAAAATCAGCGAACGTGCCGCGTCCTGCACGCTTCTGGAGGGTGTTGCGGCCGTGCCGGGCCGATCGGCGGCAAGCCCCTCGCGGCAACGCCGGGCGTCAGTCCTCGAGGGCGTCCAGGGCCGCGAGCGTTTCGGCCACGTGCCGGTTGGGATTCGACTCGCTATAGGCGTGCACGATCTCGCCTGCTGGTGAGATCACGTACGAGGTGCGGTTCGACCATCCGGGCCTGCCTTCCAGCACCGCGTCGTACTGCGCGGCGATCTTCGCGCCTTCGTCGGCGGCCACCGGGAACTTGCCGCCGCAGTGCTCGGTTTCCTTCGAAAAGTCGGCCAGCTCGTCGGTGTTGCCGGCGGTCACGCCGATCACGGTGGCGTGGCGGGCCTTGAACTTGTCGATCGCCTGCGAGAACAGCGCGGCCTCCAGGTTGCAGCCGGGCGTGTGCGCGGCGGGGAAGAAGTAGACCACCACCGGGCCCTTTTCCAGCGCATCGGCCAGCTTGAAGGTGAACGGCTCGCCTGCCAGGTAGGCCGGGGCGCTGAAGTCGGGTGCGGGCGTGCCGGGCTTGAGCGCGGCGAACGCGGGCGCGGCCAGCGCGATCACGGCGGCGATGGTCGCGGGGACGGTTTTCGACGGTGATTTCATGGCGTGGCTCCGGTGGATGGGAAGGTTGTACACCGCTCGCCCCGGATAGCCGGTCGTGCCGGCGCTGCCTGCGGCCGGGCATCACCCGATGCCGGGGTGCGAGGGTCCGGGTGCCGTGGGCAGGGTGCCGCGCTCAGTCGGCGTCAGGCTGCCCCGCTGGCGTGTCGTCGTCGGACTTCGTCGCCTTGGCGGCCTCGCGCGCTTCGCGCTTGCGTGCGTCCTTCAGGTCCTGCTTCTTCTTCTTGGCGATTTCGCGCTGCCGCTTCTCGAACGAATAGTTGGGCTTGGCCAATGAGCTGCCTCGGTACGGGGATGGCCCCCCATTGTACGGGTTGCGAATAACGCCCGGAACCCGCGTCCGGCGCGGCGAATGCGCTGTCAGCCGGCTGCCGGGCGCGCGGCCAGCCAGCGGTCGAGCTGGTTGGCGAAGGCCTGCCGGTCGCGCGCGTGCAGCGTCGCGGGGCCGCCGGTCTGGATGCCGGCGCCGCGCAGTTCCTCCATGAAATCGCGCATCGACAGCCGCTCGGCCATGTTGTCGGCGGTGTAGCGCTCGCCGCGCGGGTTGAGCGCCGCCGCGCCGCGCTCGATCACGCGTGCCGCCAACGGGATGTCCTGGGTGACGACCAGGTCGCCGGCGCGGACGCGTTCGACGATCGCGCTGTCGGCCACGTCGAAGCCGCCCGGCACCTGGATCGCTTCGATGAAGCGCGAGGGCGGCGTGCGCAGCCACTGGTTGGCCACCAGGGTCACCCGTACCCGCGTGCGTTCGGCGGCGCGGAACAGGATGTCCTTGATGACGCCGGGGCAGGCGTCGGCATCGACCCAGATGCGGGGGACGTCGTCGTCGTCGGTCACGTGGTGGCGGGTTCGCTGGAAGGCTGGCCATTGTGACCGGATCGTCCGGATGCGACGACCGCGTGACGCCTCCGGGCGGCTGGAAGACCTACAGTGGGGCAACCGGGCGGACGTGTCCGGTCGCTGTGAGGGGCACGGCGGCGGCGCGGAGATCGCATGGCGGATCCTCGGGAGGAAAGTCGACATGGCCAATAACCTGTTCGCGTTTCCGGTCGGCGCCGTCGCGGGTTTGCGTGCGATGGCCGGGCCCGTCGCGGTCCCCGCCGCGCTGCCTATCGTCACGGTGGCCGCGTGAACGACGCCCGCCGCTTCGACGCGATCATCGTCGGTGCCGGGCAGGCCGGTCCGTCGCTGGCCGGGCGGCTGACGCAGGCGGGCCGCTCGGTCGCGCTGGTCGAACGCAAGCTGTTCGGCGGCACCTGCGTCAACACCGGCTGCATGCCGACCAAGACCCTGGTCGCCAGCGCGCGGGCCGCGCATGTCGCGCGCCGCGCGGCCGATTTCGGAGTGCTGCTCGAAGGCGAAGTCCGCATCGACATGGCAAAGGTGAAGTCGCGCGCCGACATCGTCATCGCCAACGCGCGCCGCGGCGTGCGCGACTGGCTGGACGGCATGGAGGGCTGCACGGTGATCGAGGGCCACGCGCGGTTCGAGGACGGAAACACGCTGCGCGTCGGCGACGAGCGGATGTCCGCGCCGCAGGTCTTCCTCAACGTTGGCGGCCGCGCGGCGGTGCCGGAAATGCCCGGGCTGGACGCGATTGACTGGCTGACCAACACCTCGATCCTCGAACTGGATCGGGTGCCGGAACACCTGCTGATCGTCGGCGGCAGCTACATCGGCCTGGAGTACGCACAGATGCACCGGCGCTTCGGCGCGGACGTGACCGTGGTTGAAAAGGGGCCGCGCCTGATCGGCCGCGAGGACGAGGACGTGTCGGCGGCGGTGCGCGGGATCCTGGAAGCCGAGGGCATCGACATCCGCACCGGCGTAGGCGACATCGCGTTCGCGCGCGACGGCGACTCGATCGTCGCAACGCTCGACGACGAGGTGGTCGCGTGCAGCCATGTGCTGCTCGCGGTCGGCCGCGTGCCGAACACCGCCGACCTCGGGCTCGACAAGGCCGGCGTGGAAGTCGATGAACGCGGCTACATCACCGTCGACGACGAACTGCGTACCAGCGCGCCGGGCATCTGGGCGCTGGGCGACTGCAACGGCCGCGGCGCGTTCACGCACACCGCGTACAACGACTTCGAGATCGTCGCGGCCAACCTGCTCGACGGCGAGCATCGCAAGCTCAGCGAGCGCATCAGCGGCTACGCGCTCTACATCGACCCGCCGCTGGGCCGTGTCGGTATCGGCGAAGCCGGGGCGCGCAAGCGCGGGCACCCGTACCTGGTCGGCAAGCGGTCGATGGAGCGGGTCGGGCGCGCGGTGGAGAAGGACGAGACGCAGGGATTCATGAAGATCGTCATCGATGCCGGATCGAAGGCGATCCTCGGCGCCGCGATCCTCGGAACCGACGGCGACGAAGCCATCCACGGCATCATCGACATGATGAGCATGGGCGCCACCGCCACGCAGCTGCAGCGCACGGTGCCGATCCATCCGACGGTGTCGGAGCTGATCCCGACGCTGGTCTCCGAAGCAAAGGCGCCGGCCGGCTGACGTCAATCGCGGTCCGGTGCACCGAGCGGGAAGAGGCCGCGGTAGGGGCGCGCCTCGTCGACCGCGCGCGTGAACGACGGGCGTGCCAGCAGCCGCTTGCGATAGGCGACCACGTTGCCGAACGCCGGGTCGATGCGGTGCGTCCAGTCGGCATAGAACAGGAACGGCGCGGCGCCGCAGTCGGCAAGGCTGAAGTCGTCGCCGGCCGCCCATTCGCGCCCGGCCATGTGCCGGTCGAGCCAGGCGTACGCGGTGTCGAGCATCGCGCGCGCATCGGCGACGCCGCGCGCGTCGCGGTCGGCCTCGGGGCGCAGGCTGTCGAAGACGACTTTTTGCTGCGGCGTGGAAATGTAGTTGTCGAAGTACCGGTCCATGCCGCGTACCTCGAGCGCGGCGCGCGGGTCGGCGGGCAGCAGAGGCACCGGCCCGGGATGGTGCAGGCCCAGATACTCGATGATGGTGCTGGCCTCGACGATGGTACGGCCGGCGTCGACCAGCACCGGGAAGCGCCCGATCGGCCACAGCGCGGCGAACTCCTCCAGCACCCGTGGGTGCTCCTGCGACAGCAGGCGCCATTCGAACGGCGTGCCGTTCTCGTACAGCGCCACCAGCACCTTCTGGCAGTACGAGGAAAACGGGTGGGCGTAGAGGAGCAGGTCGCCGGATGCGGAGGCGGACGGGGTGGATGGCATGGGGGCTCCGGGGCTTCGTGGGGAATTCACGTGATCGGGGTTGCGCCGATCGAGACGCTTTCAGGTGGCGACGAACGGGCGGGACCGGAATCGACAAGGGTGGGGACAATCCTGCGCCGGGCGAGTCCGGCATGCGGGCTGTCCCTGGCTGGACGATCGCGGCACCTTGCGCAGTACGCGGACGTGGGTGGACGGTGCCTCGCTGCGGCGCGGCCTGCGACGAGGCATCATGATCGTTCCATCAGGGAGGATCGGCATGACCTATCGGCTTTATTACTGGCCCGGGATCCAGGGGCGTGGCGAGTTCGTGCGCCTGGCGCTGGAGGAGGCCGGCGTTGCATACGTCGATGTCGGCATGGACGAGGCGGAAGGCGGGCTGGAAGCGGTGCAGGCGCTGCTGGACGCGCCCGGCGCGGTGCATCCGCCGTTCGCGCCACCGGTGCTGGTCAATGGCAAGCTCGTCCTGGCGCAGGTGGCGGCGATCCTGCACTACCTCGGCCCCCGGCTCGGACTGGTGGCCTGCGACGCGAACGCGGCGCTGTGGACGCACCAGCTGCAGCTGACGATCGCCGACGCGGTCGCCGAGGCGCACGACACGCACCACCCGCTGGACGTCGGCGACTGGTACCGCAACCAGAAGGAAGAGGCGGTGCGTCGCGCGCGCGCGTTCCGCGAGAAACGGATGCCGAAGTTCCTCGGTTGGTTCGAGTCGGTGCTCGAGCGCAACCCCACCGGGACGGCGCACCTGGTCGGCGCGCGGCTGTCGTACGCGGACCTGTCGCTGTTCCAACTGGTGGAAGGCCTGCGCTACGCCTTCCCGAATGCGATGGACGCGCTCGGCCGCGACATTCCCGGGGTGCTCGAGCTGGCCGGCCGCATCGGCCAGCGACCCAACATCGCCGCCTACCTCGCGTCGCCGCGGCGGCAGCCGTTCAACGAGGACGGCATCTTCCGCCATTACCCGGAGCTCGATGCCTGAGCCGTGCCTCAGTGCGCGGCTTCGCGCCGTCTGTCGGCCGCGATGTGTGGATTGCGGCCAGGCGTGGCGACGCGATCCCGGCCTTGGTCCTTGGCGCCGTAAAGCGCCGAATCGGCGGCGGCCATCCAGCGGCGCAGCGACATCCCCGGGCTGGCGCTGGCGACGCCCAGGCTCACCGTGCAGCGCAGTCCGGGCGCGGCGACGAACGACAGTTCACCCACCCGCCTGCGAATGGATTCGGCGATCTCCAACGCCTGCGGCTCGTCGACATCCAGCGCCACCGCGAACTCGTCGCCACCGTAGCGCACGGCGTGGCCGCGGTCGCCGATGCACTCGCGCAGCACCACTGCCACGCTGCGCAGGACATCGTCGCCGGCCGCGTGCCCGCGCACGTCGTTGACGGCCTTGAAACTGTCGAGGTCGACCATGACCAGCGTCGCAGGTCCCTGTCCCGTGCGCTCCCGCTCCAGCACGCGCTGCGCGTGCTCCTCCCACTGGCGGCGGTTGTCCAGGCCGGTCAGTGGATCGGTGCGGCTGAGCTCGTCCAGGCGCCGGTTCTGGTAGTGCACGCGGCGCACGAGGCGATAGCCGTTGAGGCTGACGGCCACCGTGTGGATCAGCAGGATCGGCATGCAAGCGATGATCACCGGCATGCTGGTCACGGGTGCGAACGCGAATCCGGTGAGCAGGCCTCCCAGCACGATCGCGCCCGCCATCCCCGGCAGCGAGCGCTGCCACAGGCCGCGGATGCCGGTGTTGATCTTGTCGACCGTGGCCAGGGTGAGGATCAGCGCGCTCGGCAGCAGGTTGAAGTGCATCAGCGGCACCCACAGCGCGGCGATGGCCGAATCGACCAGCAGGTTCGTGCGCTCGGTGCGTTCCGGGTTGGGGCTGCGCTGCGAGCGCCACCGCGCCATGTGCGGCCACAGCAGCCCGCTGAACAGCAGCAGCGCCCACGCCATGGCACCCGCCTGCTGCTGCACCAGCACCACGCCCACCGGCAGCGAGGACAGCCCCATGCCCAGGATGCGGAACGGATACACCGTGCGGTACAGCGGACGATGGGGGCGGCTGACGCTGCGCGGTGCCCCGCCGTCGTCGAGTGGTCGATTGCCGTTGGCCCGCGTCATTGCAGGTCGCGCCCCTGATTGCAACCGGTCCATCATAGCCGTGCCGGTGTGGCATTGATGGGCGGCGGACCGGGAATTGTTCGGGGGTGCCCCGGCAATCGCCGTCCCGGGCGCGGCGGGGAGTCCGGGACGCCGATACCCGGGTTCAAACGTGCGGTGGCTTGACCGGGGTCAGGGCGAAGGCAGCGCTTGGCGGGGACCATGGCAGCGTGTCCCTGGAGGGCTTTCACATGGAATTCCATGTCCGGCTGGACGGCGCACGCCCCGATCTCGACGCGCTCGGCGATGCGATCCGCGAGGTGGATCCGTCTGCGCTGCTCGATATCGATTCGAGCGGCGCGCTGTTGCGCGTGGCGGCCGCGGTGCAGGCCCCGGAACTGATCGCGCTGCTCGGTGGCGCGGGGTCGCCGGTTACCCGCGACCAGGTCAGGCAACTGCCGTCGATCTGCTGCGGCGGCTGCAGCGGCTGATCCGCATGTCGCCGCAAAAAGCCGTCGGGATGTAACCCCGGCCTACGGCAGGTCGGAGAGGCGATCGAGGTCCAGACCGCCGCTTTCGCGATGCAGTTGCCGCAGCCGCGAGCCGAGCAGGGCGATGTTCGCCTCGATCGCGTCCAGCGCTTCGCGTTGCCGCCGTGGCAGCAGTGAGCGCGCATCGCGATGCAGGCGCTGGCCCTGTTCGCGCAGGCGTTGTGCCCGCTGCGCGGCCTGCGCCGCCAGGGCCTCGCGCTCCGCGCGCTGTGGAAGACCGTAGCCGGAGGACAGCAGTTCGGCCGGCCGGCTCAGCTGCCCTTCCAGCGCCAGCACGGCATCCAGGCGCGCGCGCGTGTCCGCGCTGTCGGCGTCGTCTTTCGCGTGGCGGCCGAGCAGCAGTCGCTTGAGCTCGTCGCGGGCGAGCAGTTCCTCGCGTCGCAGCGCGGCTTCCTCCAGCAGCAGCAGAGCGGCGCTGGCGCGCAGGTCGCCGCGCTCGAGCCAGGGCGCACGTTCGGTGGGTGCGAGTTCGAGCCAGTCCTGAACGTCTCCGGCCGGCAGTTGCAGGGCATCGTCGGCCACCTCGAACATTGCCTGGTAATGCGCGCTGGCCGGTGAGAAGTAGTAGCCCTGGCGCAGCGCCTCGTCCGGATTGTCGAGCATCGTGGGATCCGCGACGCCGGCGCGCGCGAGCCGGCGCAGCAAGCCGGTCGGGGTGATGCTGGAAAGCCTTGTCTCGGCCAGCCGAGGCACGCCGTCGTGCAGCAGCTTGTAGGTTTCCACCGCGCAGTTGTTGGTGATGAAGCGGTAGCGGCCGTCGTAGCTCCAGTGCACGCGCGCAGCGCGCTCGAGCAGCCCGGCGATCTCCGTATCGTCCAGCCGCAGCGGAATCGACTGCAGGCCGCGCAGTTCGACCCTGGTGTACTCGTCCACCACCTGCTGCAGCGGCAGCAGGTACAGGCGTGACGGGTACGAGCCGGTCAATCCGCGCCAGCTGGAGACCTGCACGTCGTCGACGAAGGCGCGGAACGACAGGACGAGGTGGTACTGCAGGTCGAGGCGGCAGTCCGGGCCGCGCGGGCGCCCGGGTGCGCAGACCACCAGCCGCAGCATGCTGTGGCCCCAGCGGCTCATGGCCCGGTCGTTGCCCTCGGCCAGCAGGTAGTCGACGGCCTGGACGCGCGCGGGATCGAGTTCGAGCAGCAGCGCCTGGCCGTCGCCGGCGTCAGGCAACAGGTAGGGCACGCCGGGCGCGCAATCAGGGTGCGGCGTAGCGGTGCCGAAGTGCGCCACGAAATAACGATGCAGCGCGGGCCGCCGGCAGGCATACGCCGGATCCAGGACGAAATACTCCAGGTTCACCGCGACGAACTCGGCCGGGCTGTCGAGTTCGTACGGATCCGGGCTGCGGTCGGTGAAGGCGTTACGCGACAGCCGCAGGCCGAACCGCAGCGGGCCGATCTGCCAGCCGGCCAGGTCGAGCAGGCGCGGATCGCGCGACAGCCCGCCGCTTGGCGAGCGGTCGTGGACGTGGGCGAGCTCGTGGATGACGGCCGCCAGCGCGGCGCGAGTGGCGGGGTCGTCGTCGG
>DATCYC010000197.1:0-5280 GCA_036570525.1 Luteimonas sp. | reverse complement strand
CCAGCAGAACTGTGCCAGCTGCCACGGCGCGACCGGCGCCGGCGACGGCCCGGTCAGCGCGGGCATGGACCCGCCGCCGATCGACTTCACCGACCCCGGGCGCGCGCGCCAGCGCAGCGTGTTCGCGCTGGCGCAGGTCATCGAGCAGGGCCTGGAAGGGACGACGATGATCAGCTACGCGCACCTGCCGGAGGACCAGCGCTGGGCGCTGGCGTTCTACGTCGGCCAGCTCGCGTTTCCGGCCGATGGCGCGGCGCGGGGCGAGGCGCTCTGGCGCGACAACGCCGAGGTGCGTGCGGCAATCCCGGACCTGACCGCGCTGGTGCAGGTGCGGCCCGCGGGCCTCGGCGGCCTGGACCAGGCGGCGGCGGACGATATCACCGCCTACCTGCGCCGCCAGCCGCAGTCGGCGATGGAAATCGCCCAGGCCGGGCAGGCCGACGGCGCGCTGGCGCTTGCACGCACCCGCCTGCGCGAAGGCGTCGCGGCCTACGTCGATGGCGACGCTGGCCTGGCCCGCGACAAGGTGCTGTCCGCCTACCTGGACGGCGTCGAGCCGGCCGAGCCGTTGATCGGCACGCGCGACACTGCGCTGCTGCGGGAGCTGGAAACCGCGATGGCAAGCGTGCGTGCCGCGATTGGCAACGGCGCCGACGCGGCCGAGGTGCAGGCCCGCGCGGAAGCCGCCGAAGCGCTGCTCGACCGCGCCGAGGCCACCATCAGCGACAACGCCAGCGCCGGCGCCACCACCGCCTTCGTCGGCGCCCTGGTGATCCTGCTTCGCGAAGGGCTCGAGGCGCTGCTGATCGTCATCGCGATGATGGCGTTCCTGCGCAAGGCCGAACGCACCGAGGCCATGCCGTACGTGCACGGCGGCTGGATCGGGGCGCTGGTCGCGGGCGGTGCCACCTGGCTGGCCGCCACCTACCTGATCGACATCAGCGGCGCGAGCCGCGAGCTCACGGAAGGGTTCGCCGCCTTGTTCGCCGCCGCGGTGCTGGTGTCGGTCGGCATCTGGATGCACGGCAAGAGCAAGGCCGACGCGTGGCAGCGCTACATCCGCGAGAAGCTGTCGCACGCGCTCTCGCGCGGATCGATGTGGTTCCTGTTCCTGCTCGCCTTCGTGGTGGTGTACCGGGAGGCCTTCGAAACGGTCCTGTTCTACGCCGCGCTGTGGAGCCAGGGCCACCACGGCGCGATCCTGGCCGGTGCGGCGGCCGCGGTGGCCGCGCTGGCGGTGATCGCCTGGCTGATGCTGCGCTACAGCCGCAGGATGCCGTTCGGGACGTTCTTCGCCGTCAGTGCGGCGCTGGTCGCGGTGCTGGCGGTGGTGCTGGCCGGCAAGGGCGTCGCCGCGCTGCAGGAGGCCGGCTGGCTGCCGATGGCGATGTTCGATGGTCCGCGGATCGACCTGCTCGGCATCCACCCGACCGTCCAGGGCATCTCGGTCCAGCTGGCGGTGCTGGCGGTGCTGGTGATCGGCTTCATCTGGAACACCCGCAACGCGCGCGCTGCGGTGGCCGCGCGCTGAGGCAGGCGTGGGCCCGCCTCAGTCGCGAGCCTTGGCTCCCTCCCCTGCGAAGGCAGGGGAGGGTTGGGGAGGGGTGCCTTTCGGATCAGCGCGAACCGTGGGCACCCCCTCCCAACCTCCCCCTGCCTTCGCAGGGGGAGGAGCAAAACAAGAACTCGCCGGCTGAAGCCTGTTGTCGAAGGGCCGCTCCTGCAGGAGCGTGGCTGTCCGGACCGTGCAAGGAAAAGGGCGCCGCAGCGCCCTTGTTTGCATGCCGGGACGTTGCCGCCGCGTCAGTGCTTCATCCCACGCCTCGGTGCGCGGCGCATGTCGTTGGTCGGCATCACCTCCACGGCGAGGCTGAAGGTGCGCTCCTCGCCCGGGTGCATGGCGCCGACGCCGACCACCTGGTGCGCGACCTCGTTGCCTTCGTCGTCACGGATGGTCAGCACGACCGAGTACTCCCACGCGCCGCCCTCGGACGGATGGCGGATCTTGCCTTCCACGTTGAGCGGGGTGATGGTCTTCGACGGCTGCGCGTCCGGAGAATCGAAGCGCAGGTAATGCCTGCACGACGGACAGACGCTCGAGCTTTCGAGGATCGTCGTCTTGCAGTGCGGGCAGGTGCGCGTGGCACCTGCCGTGCCCGGGCGGGCGTTGCTCACGAAACGAGTTCGCGTTCCGCCTTGTCGGCCTTGCCGTTGGACTTCGGTGCTTCCTTGTCACCCCAGCCGCACTCGACGTGGCCGCGGATCCGCGAGCCTGCGGCGACGGTGAGCGTGCCTGCCTTGATGTCGCCGCTGAGCGCGCCCGACTCGAGCAGCTCCACGCGCGAGGCCGATTCGACGTTGCCGTCCAGCTCGCCGGCCACCATCACCTTCTTGGCCTTGACGCCGCCGCTGAGCTTGGCGCCCTTCTCGATGGTCAGGTCGCCCTGCACGTTGACGTCGCCCTTGAACTTGCCGGCGATGCGGACGTGGCCGGCGCCTTCGATCTTGCCTTCGATGGTCAGGTCGGCGGCGATCAGCGACTCCTTGGCCGGGGCTTCCGCCGCGGCGCGCGGCGGCGCGGCCTGGGTCGGGCTGAAATCGGCAGCGGCCGGGGTCTCGCGGATCGGGGTCGGGGTCTGGGCCGCCTGGGGATTCGGCGCGGCATCGTTGTTGGCGAACGACGGCACGTCTTTCTTGGCGGAGCTTTGCTGGTTGAAAATGGCCATGGAGCAACTTCCTCGGACAGGACTGAACGGCTGGGGGGAACGGCGAGACTAGCACGCGGGACCCTTCACATGGCTGTGACGCGGCTCACCAAATACGCCTTCCACCAAGGGTTTGCGGCGCCATTGGCAGGTCTTGCACGAAGAAGTGACGAACCCGTGTCACCCGGCCGGTCACATCCGGAACACCCCGAACCGGGCCGGCTCGACCGGCGCGTTGAGCGAGGCCGAGATCCCCAGCCCCAGCACGCGCCGGGTATCGGCCGGGTCGATGATGCCGTCGTCCCACAGCCGTGCGGTGGCGTACCACGGGCTGCCCTGGTGCTCGTACTGCTCGCGGATGGGGGCCTTGAAGGCCTCTTCCTCTTCCGCCGACCAGTCCCCGCCGCGGGCCTCGATGCCGTCGCGTTTCACCGTCGCCAGCACGCCCGCGGCCTGCTCGCCGCCCATCACGCTGATGCGCGCGTTGGGCCACATCCACAGGAAGCGCGCGCCGTAGGCACGGCCGCACATCGCGTAGTTGCCGGCGCCGAAGCTGCCGCCGATGACCACGGTGAACTTGGGCACGGACGAACACGCCACCGCGGTGACCATCTTCGCCCCGTCCTTGGCGATGCCGGCGTTCTCGTACTTGCGGCCGACCATGAAGCCGGTGATGTTCTGCAGGAACACCAGCGGGATGCCGCGCTGGTTGCACAGCTCGATGAAGTGCGCGCCCTTGAGCGCGCTCTCGGAAAACAGGATGCCGTTGTTGGCCACGATGCCGACCGGGTAGCCGTGCAGGTGGGCGAAGCCGGTGACCAGGGTCTTGCCGTAGCGTGCCTTGAACTCGTCGAACTCGCTGCCGTCGACCACGCGCGCGATGACCTCGCGGATGTCGAACGGGCGCCGGGTGTCCTTCGGCACGATGCCGTACAGCTCGCGCGCCGGGTACAGCGGCTCGCGCGCCTCGCGCACCGCCAGCTGCACCGCCTTGCGGCGATTGAGGTTGCCGACCAGGTTGCGCGCGATCTCCAGCGCATGGCGGTCGTCCTGCGCGAAGTGGTCGGCCACGCCGGACACCGACGTGTGCACGTCGGCGCCGCCAAGCGCCTCGGCGTCGACGACCTCGCCGGTCGCCGCCTTCACCAGCGGCGGGCCGCCGAGGAAGATCGTGCCCTGTTCCTTGACGATCACCGACTCGTCGCTCATCGCCGGCACGTAGGCGCCGCCTGCGGTGCAGCTGCCCATCACCACCGCCAGCTGCGGGATGTTCTCGGCGCTCATCCGCGCCTGGTTGTAGAAGATCCGGCCGAAGTGCTCCCTGTCCGGGAACACCTCGTCCTGCAGCGGCAGGAACGCGCCGCCGGAGTCGACCAGGTACACGCAGGGCAGGTTGTTCTCGCGCGCGATCTCCTGCGCACGCAGGTGCTTCTTCACCGTCATCGGGAAGTAGGTGCCGCCCTTGACCGTGGCGTCGTTGGCGACCACCACGACCTCCTGCCCGAGCACCCTGCCGATGCCGCAGACCATGCCCGCGGCGGGCGCGGCATCGTCGTACATTTCCTCGGCGGCGAGCGGCGCGATTTCGAGGAACGGCGAACCCGGGTCGAGCAGGGCGGTGATGCGGTCGCGTACCGGCAGCTTGCCGCGTGCGACGTGTTTTGCGCGCGCCTTCTCGCCGCCGCCTTCGGCCGCGCGCGCAAGGCGCCGGTCGAGTTCGCGCGACAGCTCCTCGTGGTAGGCGGCGTTGTCGGCGAACGATTGCTCGCGGGTATCCAGGTCGGAACGAAGGACGGGCATGGCGGACCGGGCAGGGCGGGGAATGCCAAAGGATAACCCGCAGCCCGGTCCAGGCCGGCCCCCGGAAACACGAAGACCCGCCGAAGCGGGTCCCGTGTGGTGTTGCCTGGTTGCCGGACTCAGTCGTTCGCGGCTTCTTCGGCAGCTGCCTTGGCGTCGTTGGCGGCGTCGCGCACCGCATCCTTGGCGGACTGCGTGGCGTCGGTGACGGCCTGTCCGGCCGTGTCGGCGGCGTCGCTGGTGGCGGCAGCCGCATCGGTCACGGCGGCGTCGGTCGCGGCGGCGGCATCACCGGCGGCCGCCTGGGTCGCGTCGGCGACTTCGGAAGCGGCTTCGCCCGTCGCGGCTGCGGCGGCGTCGGTGCCTTCGGCGATCGCGTCACCGGCGTCGGACATCGCGGCGGCGGCGGAGTCGCCAGCCTGTTCCATGGCCGACTGCGCTTCGGCGGCTTCTTCCTGCGCGGTCGGGGTTTCGTTCTTGCATGCGGACAGTGCCAGGACGCTGGCAGCCAGCAGGACGACGATCTGGGTCTTCATGAGTGCGTGTACTCCCTAAGGTTTCCGTTTCCAGCAGTCGGAAGCGCGCGCAATGCGATAACGCTCCCCCCTTGACGGAAAAAGCCGCTGGCGGACCAGCGACTTTTCCCTTGTTACCTGACGTCGTTCGGAAGCCGATTACTGCTGGGCTTCGTCCGCGGCGTCGGCGGCCTCGTCGGCGGCGTCGGCCGCAGCGTCGGCGGCGTCGGCGGCGGCGTCGGCAGCCTCGTCGGTCATCG
>DATCYC010000196.1:0-2519 GCA_036570525.1 Luteimonas sp. | reverse complement strand
GGCCGGCGCAAGCGAACTGGTCGACCTCGACCCGATGCAGCGGCGCGAGCTCGGCGACGAGATCGACCAGGCCTCGCGCCTGCTGCGCGATGCCTTCGTGCCGTTCAAGCTCAACGTCGCCGCGCTGGGCAACCTGGTGCCGCAGCTGCACGTGCACGTGATCGCACGCTTCGAAAACGATCCCGCCTGGCCGGCGCCGGTCTGGGGCCGGGTCGCGGCGCGACCATACACGCCCGAGGACCTGGTCGAGCGCATCAATACGCTCAACGAATTCCTGCGCGCCTGATGCCAATCCGCAGGATGGGTAGAGCCAAAGGCGAAACCCATCGCTTTCGCGGCGGGGGCTCGGGTCGCGGGATGATGGGTTTCGCTGCGCTCTACCCATCCTACGGGCTGCCCTTGGGGAAGAGCCAGAAAAAAGCCCCGGGGCGAACCCGGGGCTTGATTCATCCAGTCGTCGCGGATCAGTCCGCGTGGACGACCTTGGTGCCGGCGATCAGGTCGTGGCCGCAGCGACGGTCGCTGCGGAAGATCAGCAATACCTCGACGATCTGGATCAATGCGCCGATGAGCGGGATGACCCCGACGGCCTGGACCGGCAGGTAGCGCATACCGAGCAGGCGGCCCAGCGTCGGCTTGCCACCGTCCAGGTCGACGATCTTGATCTTGAGCAGCTTCTTGCCCCAGGTCTGGCCGCTTGCGTTGAGCGGGAAGGCCTGCACGATGGCGAACACCACGAAACTGATGACCGCCCACATCAGCGTGGTGCCGAAAGGCAGCTGCCCGCCGGCCTGGCCCGCTTCCATGGCCGCCTGCCAATAGCCGCCCATGTACGTGAGCGGCCCCAGGATCACCATCAGGATGATCGCGTCGATGATCGCCGCCCCCAGGCGCGCACCGCGTCCGGCAAGTTCGTCGCCCGAAGAAAACTCGGCGACCTCCGCGTCCGGCCCGCGGTAAGGATTCTGCTCGTCCATCCGTATATCCCCTCTGCGTGATTGAAGTTCGAAGCCCTGTTCAGGTGCGCGGCAGCGTCACCCCCGTCTGTCCCTGGTACTTGCCACCGCGATCCTTGTAGGAAGTTTCGCATACCTCGTCGGATTGGAAGAACAGCATCTGCGCCACGCCCTCGCCGGCGTAGATCTTGGCCGGAAGCGGCGTGGTGTTGCTGAATTCCAGGGTCACGTGGCCCTCCCACTCGGGCTCCAGCGGGGTCACGTTGACGATGATCCCGCAGCGGGCGTAGGTGCTCTTGCCCAGGCACACCACCAGCACGTCGCGCGGGATGCGGAAGAACTCGACCGTGCGAGCCAGCGCGAACGAATTGGGCGGGATGATGCACACGTCCGACTCGACGTCGACGAAGCTGCCCGGGTCGAACGCCTTGGGGTCGACGATGGTCGAGTTGATGTTGGTGAAGATCTTGAACTCGCGCGAGCAGCGCACGTCGTAGCCGTAGCTGGATGTGCCGTAGCTGACGATGCGGTGGCCGTCGGCGGCGTGCCTGACCTGGCCGGACTCGAACGGTTCGACCATGCCGTGCTGTTCGGCCATGCGGCGGATCCAGCGATCGCTCTTGATGCTCATGCGGGGTTTCTCTAGGGCGGCCAACGAAAGCGGGACATTGTAGAGGCACCGCCGCAGGTCGGGGCTACGCCTCCGACGCGCTCTTCGGGCCACGAATCACCACGCCCCGACGCTTTTGGCACGCAGGCACGCGCGGAAAACCCGTCGGGGGGCGTAGCCCCGACCTACAACAACGAGGCGGAGATCGGCGCTGCCGCTCGCGGACGCTTGTCGAGCTCGGCCACGATGTTGCGCGCCAGCTGCCGGTAGGCCTCGGCCGCGGTCGAGTCGGGCGCGGCCGCGACGATCGGGGTGCCGGCGTCGCCCTGCTCGCGGATCGCGATCTCCAGCGGCAGGGAACCGAGCAGCGGCACGCCGTAGGTCGCCGCCATCCGCTCGCCACCGCCCTGGCCGAAGATGTGCTCGGCGTGGCCGCACTGCGGGCACACGTGCACGGCCATGTTCTCGACCAGCCCCAGCACCGGCACCTGCACCTTCTCGAACATCTTCAGCGCCTTCTTCGCGTCCAGCGTGGCCACGTCCTGCGGCGTGGTCACCACCACCGCGCCGGCCACCGGGATCTTCTGCGCCAGGGTCAGCTGGATGTCGCCCGTCCCCGGCGGCAGGTCGATGATCAGGTAATCGAGCACCTCCTCGCCGCCCCACCGGGTCTCGCCCAGCAGCTGGGTCAGCGCCGAGGTCGCCATGGGCCCGCGCCAGATCATCGGCGTGTCCTGCTCGACCAGCAGCCCGATCGACATCGCCTCGATCCCGTGCGCCCGCATCGGCTCGATCGACTTGCCGTCCGGACTGTCCGGCCGCCCCGACAGACCGAGCATCGTCGGGATGCTTGGGCCATAGACATCCGCGTCCAGGACCCCCACCCGTGCACCCTCCGCGGCCAGCGCAAGGGCCAGGTTGACGGCGGTCGTCGACTTGCCGACGCCCCCCTT
>DATCYC010000195.1:0-3671 GCA_036570525.1 Luteimonas sp. | reverse complement strand
CCCCGGCCTGGTTGGCCGCGCGGGTTGCGTCGAGTGAGGCTTGTTGCGCCTGCTTCGAGGACTGGTCGGCCACGTAGGCCTGGTATTTGGCGTTCGCCGCGCCGTTGCTGGTCAGCGCTCCGCCGCGCTTGCTGGCGGCTGCCTGCTCGGCGGCGCTGCGGGCCGCCTGTGCCTGGGCGCGCGCCACGTCGGCTTCGGCCGCAGCGGTGCGGGAGGCGTCCTTGGTGGCGGCCTTGGCGGGGCCCAGCTGTACGGCTGTCTGGGCCCAGGCGCCGCCCGCGGCAAACGCGCCGATCAGTGCGACGGCCAGCAGGGAAGGGGTGGGGAAACGCTTCATGTCTAGCTCCGGGCTTGGATGACCCCGTCACGCTAGGACCAGGGCAATGAATCCGGCGTCAACCGCGCGAAACCGCCGCTGAATGGTCGCTCAGCCGGCCGCGGCGGCGAAGACCGTGATCTCCTCGCGGTCGTGGTACAGCTGTCGGGCACGGATCGCGAGCGGCCGCCCGGCCTGTTCCGAGACCAGGTCCAGGCACAGCCGGGTTTCGTCCCAGCGTTTCTTCATCGGCAGCTTGAGGTTGAAGATCGCCTGCCGGCACCAGCCTTCGCGCAGCCAGGTGGCCATGCGTTCGGCCACGCGCCGCGGCTGCTCGACCATGTCGCAGACCATCCAGTCCAGCGGCCGCGGCGGCTGCCAGTGGAAGCCGTCCGCGCGCAGGTGCTCGACCAGGCCGGTGTCGAGCACGTGCTGGCGCAGCGGGCCGTTGTCGATCGCGCTCACTCGCACGCCGTGGCGGGTGAGCACCCACGTCCAGCCGCCGGGGGCCGCGCCAAGATCCGCCGCATGCATGCCTTCGCGCAGCAGCCGTGCGCGCTCGCGATCGTCGAGCAGGGTGAGCAGCGCTTCCTCGAGTTTCAGCGCCGAGCGCGAGGGCGCATCGGCGTGCAGGCGCAGGCGCGGGATGCCCAGCGGCCATGGCGCGCTGTCGGCGGGATCGGCGACGGCAACGAAGGCGTGGTCGCCGTCGACGAAGCACGCGTGCAGGCGCGGCAGGGATGCATCGTCCTGCGCGGCCAGCAGCCCCGCCTTGCGCAGCGCAGGGCGCAGGGCGTTGCCGAAGGCGCGCGCGAGTCCCGACAGGGGCTTGCCGGCATCGCTGTCGGGGTGCTCGACGAGCAACGCGCCGTAGAGCCTGCCCCGGACTTGATCCGGGGGCGCGTCTTGCCCCGCCACCTGGGCGCCATCGACCGCCGCTTCCATCTGCAGCGCCGCCTTGATCGGCGTGATCCGGTCCTTCGGGTCAAGCCCGCGCAGTTCCGCGAGTATCCGCAGCTTCTGCCGCGCGAACACCAGCCCGCGCCACGGCAGCGCGCGCGACAGCGCGTCGGGCTCGTCGCAGGCGAATACGACGAAGCCACTACCGCGTTCGGTGCGTGCGTAGCCGGCGAAACCGGCCTCGCCGGCGCGCGCGGTGAGTTCGGCGGCAAGCTCGGGTTCGAAGCCGGCGCGGCAGTAGCAGAGCAGTCCGGTCACTTCGCGTTGCTCATGGGCAGGTCGGCTCTTGCGGGAGCGGCTGAAGCCGCTCCCACAAGGCGCGGCGGCCGTTCAATAGCGCTGCCCGCCGCCCTCGCCGTAGGCGCGCAGCACGGCTCGCGCATCGTCGCGGTTGACGTCGCGCACGACCTCGATGCCCCGCTTGTCCAGCTCGCCGACCCAGTCCGCCGGCAGCGGGCCTTCGTCGAATTCGGTCAGCTCCATCACGTCCTGTGCGCGGGCGCCGATCAGCAGGCGGTCGATGCCGGCCCAGATCGTGGCGCCGTAGCACTGGCAGCACGGCTGCGCCGACGTGGCCAGGGTGTAGCGGCCGTCGGGATTGCCGTCGTCGTCTCGGTTCAGGCGCGCGCGCTGCAGGCGCTGCTGGGCCAGCATGTAGGCCATGGTCTCGGCGTGCCCGAGCGAGGTGTTCTGCGGCAGCACCACGTTGACGCCGGCCGCGACGATGCGGTCGTCGGCGTTGAACACCACCGCGCCGAACGGGCCGCCGGTGCCGGCCTCGAGGTTGCGGCGCGACAGTTCGACCGCCAGCGCCACCTTCTCCTCGTCGGTGGCGCAGGTGCGCGTGGCATCGACGGCGTCATGCACCCATGCCGGCAGGGTGAGGTGGACCTGTGCGTAAAGCATCAGAGCTTCGCCTCCGGCTGCGGTGAAAGCGACTGCTGCGGAATGAGGGCATCCGCCGGTTCGCAGCGGCCGGCGTTGCACGAACAGCTCTTGATCTCGCGGAACCCGCACACACCCACGCGGCCATCCTTCGCGCACTGCGACTGCACGGCGGCCGGGTCGACCGGACTGTCCTTGTGGACGCAGGCGGGCATTGCGCCGCAGCAGTTGCCGACGTTCTTGACCGCGCAGTCGCTGTCGGCCTTGCAGCCGTATTCGATCGTCGGCGCCTCGCGCACCCGGTTGGGCGGCAACGGGCGCGACATCGACGGCGGCGCCTTGGCGGCCGGGTCCTGCGCCACGGCGCCGCCGCTGGTGGCCGGCGCCGCGCACGCGGCGAGCGCGGCGCACAGGCACAGGGCGAGGGCTTGCAGGAGCTTGGGCATGGTCAGTCTCCCTTCTGCATCCAGGTGTCGCGCAGGGTCACGGCGCGGTTGAAGACCGGCGTGCCGGCGACATGGTCGAGGCGGTCGGCGACGAAATAGCCGGTGCGCTCGAACTGGAATCGCGTTTCCGGCGTCGCCTGCACAGCCGCGGGCTCCACGTAACCCTGCACCACCGTGCGTGAATCCGGGTTGATGTGGTCGCGGTAGGTCTTGCCATCGCTTTCGTCGTCAGGCCTGGCGACGGAGAACAGGCGGTCGTAGAGGCGGATCTCGGCCGGCACCGCGCGGGTCGCGTCGACCCAGTGGATCGTGCCCTTGATCTTGCGGTTCGCGCCTTCCATCCCGGGTCGGGAGCAGGGGTCGAGCGTGCCGCGCAGTTCGAGGATGTTGCCGTCGGCGTCCTTGACCACTTCGTCGCAGCGCACGATGCCGGCGCCGCGCAGGCGCACTTCGCCGCCGGGAACCAGGCGCTTCCAGCCCTTGGGCGGGACCTCGGCGAAGTCGCCGCGTTCGATCCACAGCTCGCGCGAGAACGGCACCTCGCGGGTGCCGAGCGATTCGTCCTTCGGATGGTTGGGGAACGACAGCGTCTCGGCGTGGCCCTCGGGCAGGTTGGCCAGCACGAACTTCAGCGGCTCGACCACCGCCATCCGCCGCGGCGCGTGCGCGTCGAGGTCGTCGCGCAGGCAGCCTTCGAGCACCGAGAAGTCGATCACCGAGTTCTGCTTGCTGATGCCGACGCGGTCGACCAGCAGCCGCAGCGACGCCGGCGTGTAGCCGCGCCGGCGCAGGCCCTGCAGGGTGTACATGCGCGGGTCGTCCCAGCCGTCGACCAGGCCTTCGGCGACCAGCTGGGTGAGCTTGCGCTTGCTCATCACGGTGTAGTTGATGTTCAGGCGCGAGAACTCGATCTGGCGCGGCTTGGCGGCCTCGTTCGGCAGGCCCTTTTCGAGCAGCGGCGCGAGCAGCTCCGGCGTGTGCGCCAGGTCGACGCGATCCACGCACCAGTCGTACAGCGGCCGGTGGTCCTCGAACTCCAGCGTGCACAGCGAATGGGTGATGCC
>DATCYC010000194.1:0-3262 GCA_036570525.1 Luteimonas sp. | reverse complement strand
GCCACGTGCACGCAGTTGCGGCCGCCGCGCTTGGCCGCGTACAGCGCCTTGTCGGCGCGGTCGATGGTGTTGCGCGGGTCCTCGTCGCGCAGGCGCGTGGCCACGCCGACGCTCACCGTCAGGCCCAGCGCCTGGTCTTCCCACTCCAGGGAGAGCCGCTCGATGTCCCCGCGCAGCTGTTCGCCGACCATCCGCGCCGCCGCGCCGCCGCGTGCGGGCAGCACCGCGATGAACTCCTCGCCGCCGTAGCGCCCCAGCAGGTCGCCGTCGCCGAGCGCCGCACGCAGTCCCTGCGCCACCATCCGCAGGCAATGGTCGCCGCAGGCATGACCATATTTGTCGTTGATTGCCTTGAAATGGTCCATGTCGACGAACAACACCGAAATCGGCTGCCCGTCGCGCTCGGCCTCTCCGAAGCTGCGCACCAGCCACTGGTCGATGGTGCGGCGATTGAACGTGCCGGTCAGGGCGTCGAGCTCGGCCGAGCGCCGCAGCTGGATCGCGGTCAGCGCCTGGTCGACGTGGACCAGCGCCAGGCGGACGAACTCGCCGGCCAGCGCCAGTTCGTCGGTAGTGAAGCCTTCACCGCCGGCGCGCTCGAGCAGCAGCACGCCCCAGGCCGGTGCGCGGATCGGCAGCGGGACCAGCGCCTCCATCGCCACCCCGCCGCCGTCACCCATCGTGACCGGCTGCTGCAGCGGGATTCCGTTCGCGGCGTGGCGCTTGAGCGACAGTTCGCGCTTGCCCACCGCCGCTTCGATTTCGGCCTTGCGCGCCGCCGGAACCACCACCTGCACGTCCTGGCCGCGATAGCCGCGCGCCAGCATCACCGCCTTTTCGGCCCGCACCAGCGGCGCCAGGTACTCGAGCAACTGGTGGAAGGCGGTCCACTCGATATCGCCCTCGGTGCAGCTGCGCAGCTTCGACTGCAGCGTGGCGTTGAGGTCCGAGCGCGCGGCTTCGCGCTGCATCCGGCGCTCCGAATCCAGCCGCGCCAGCTGGTCGCGGTCGCGCTGGTCGCGATAGTCGCTGATGCGGTTGATCACGCCCACCGCGAGGATCGCCATCGACCCGGCCAGCGCGAGCTGGTCGCCCGAGCGCAGCCATGGGAAGTCTTCCAGGTAGCCGTGCAGCATCAGCTGTCGGGCCACGCTGGCGGCGACGGTCAGTACCGCGACGGTCGCCAGCGGCCATCCCATCGGGATGCGGCGGCGGGCGGCATCGAACACCAGCCAGAGACAGGCCAGCGCGGCGGCGACCCGTGCCACCATCGCCAGCGACTGCAGCCAGCGCGCCAACGGCTGCAGGTCGAGCAGGCACGCCGCGGCCAGCGCGGCCATCACGATGCAGGCGATGTCGATGGCGCGCGCCGTCGTCGGGTGCGCCCGCCGCGTGCCCGCATAACGCAGCAGCAACTGCGGCAGCGAGGCGCAGAGCAGGAACTGCAGCGCCAACAGGCCCTGCACGCCCCAGCCGGCGAGCCAGCGCAGTCCGTGCACCTGGTACAGATGGCCGTTGATGGCCGAGAACGTCAGCAAGGTGAGCGTGGCGCAGCCGAACAGGGTCATGAACAGCCGGTCGCGCGCGGCCGAAAACAAGGCCAGCGCCAGCAGCGCCAGCGTGAACAGGCTGGCGTAGATCGTCGCGCTGATCGCCGCGCCCCGGCGCTCCACGCGCCAGGCTTCGGCATTGCCGATCACGCGCGGCCGCAGCACCACCGGCAGCCCACCGGCGGCGCGAAGTTCGAGGTCGACCTCGCCCTGCCAGTCGTAGGGCAGCGCGAACACGTACCCGGTCGGCAGCGGCCCGTCGTCAGGATCGGGGCGAAAGAAACCGTGTTCGACGCTGTGCCATCCCTCGCCGGCGAGTTGCAGCCGCTCGACCGGCTTTCGTTCGACCCAGACCACCCACGGGTCGCCATGCACGGTGCGCGCGGGCAGCGTGAAGTGCATCCGCGCCACCGTGTCGCCCGGACCGCCGTTGACCAGAAGCGCCTGCCCGTCGGCACTGATCGACGATGCGCCATCATCCTGGCCGAGGGTCGCCTGCAGCTGCGCCGGGATCAGCTCGGCGTTCGGCATGCCGCCGGCGATGGCGCTGGCGACCAGCGCCAGCAGGATCAGCAGGCAGCCGGCGACCAGCCACTCGTGGCGCGAGGAATGGCGCAGTGCGCGCAGGCTCACCGGCGTGCTCCGGCCGGCGTCCAGCCATGGGCGTGCCGTGCCATCGCCGCCAGCGGCAGCCGCGGTCGCGCCGTTTCCAGTCCCCACCCCCCGTGTTCCATACCCTTGCGCACGCAACTTGCGTGCCATCTCGGCCAGCGGTCCGGGCGGAACAACCGACGGGCGCCCATTCAGCCCGGCCCGCGACACGCTCGCCGGCCAGTGGGCTCGGCTAAACTGTTGTTTTCCCCGGCACCCCGCACATGAGCCACAGCACCGCCCCGGCCGCGGGCGATCCCGCGCCGCCCGCCGAAAAGCAGGACTTCATCCGCCAGATCGTCCGCCAGGACCTGGCCGACGGGAAGCATTCCGCCATCCGCACCCGCTTCCCGCCCGAGCCCAACGGCTACCTGCACATCGGCCACGCCAAGGCGATCTGCCTGGACTTCGGCATCGCCGCCGAGTTCGGCGGCCTGTGCAACCTGCGCTTCGACGACACCAACCCGGCGAAGGAAGACCCCGAATTCGTGCAGGCGATCCAGGACGACGTGCGCTGGCTGGGCTTCGACTGGGCCACCCTGCGCCACGCTTCGGACTATTTCGAAGTGTTCTACCTGGGCGCCGAGAAGCTGATCCGCCAGGGCGACGCGTTCGTGTGCGACCTGAGCCCGGAGCAGATCCGCGAATACCGCGGCACCCTGACCGAGCCGGGCCGCAACTCGCCGTACCGCGACCGCGGCGTCGAGGAGAACCTCGACCTGTTCCGGCGCATGCGCGCGGGCGAGTTCGCCGACGCCTCGCGCACCCTGCGCGCGAAGATCGACATGGCCAGCGGCAACATCAACCTGCGCGACCCGGCGCTGTACCGGATCAAGAAGGTCGCGCACCAGAACACCGGCGACGCCTGGCCGATCTACCCGATGTACGACTACGCACACTCGCTGGGCGACGCGGTCGAAGGCATCACCCATTCGCTGTGCACGCTGGAGTTCGAGGACCACCGGCCGCTGTACGACTGGTGCGTGGATCGCGTCGACCTGGCGCACACGCCGGAGCTGCTCGCGCCGCTGCTCGAAAAGGGCCTGCCGAACGAGGCCGCC
>DATCYC010000193.1:0-7249 GCA_036570525.1 Luteimonas sp. | reverse complement strand
CGTCGACACACCGCGCTGGATCGACCTGCGCACCGCGGCCGCCAGCTGGCCCGCGTTCGAGGCCACCGCCTTCGCCCAGGCGCGCGCGGTGCTGCACTGGCAGGCGCGGCATCGCCACTGCGGCGTCTGCGGCACCGCGCTCGAATACCGCCGCGCCGGCTGGCTCGGCTGGTGCCCGCGCTGTGAACTCGAACACTACCCGCGCACCGATCCGGCGGTGATCGTCGCCATCACCGACGGCAGCCGCCTGCTGCTCGGCCGGAACCCCGGCTGGCCGCCGCACCGCTACTCCACCCTGGCCGGCTTCGTCGAGCCGGGCGAATCGCTGGAGCAGACCGTCGAGCGCGAGGTGCTGGAGGAAAGCGGCGTGCGCATCCTTCGCTGCCGCTACCTCGCGTCGCAGCCATGGCCGTTCCCTTCGTCGCTGATGCTCGGCTTCTTCGCCGAGGCCGGGCCGGACGAGCCGCAGGTAGGCGACGAGCTTGAGGACGCGCGCTGGTTCACCTTCGACGAAGTCGACGCCGCGCTGCGCGGCGCCTCGCCCGAGGGCGGCCTGCTGCTGTCGCCGTCGGTCTCGATCTCGCGCTGGCTGGTCGAGTACTGGCACGGGGCGATGGCCGCGCAGGGCTGAGGCGCGCGCCGTCACGCGGCTGCATTAAACTCCGGCCATGTTCACCACACTGCTCGCCGTCGTCGTCGCCATCGTCCTCGGGCACCTCGTGCCGCCGTTCGCGGCGGCGGTGCGCCGGTACGGATGGTTCACGGAATGGATGCGCTGGCTCGACGAGCGCTTTCCCGGCGACGGCTTCTGGCGCGGCCGCTTCGGCATCGCGCTGGCGCTGCTGCCGCCGCTGCTGCTGGTGCTGCTGTTCCAGCTCGCGCTTGCCGGCTCGGTGCTGGGCCTGCCGGCGCTGGTGTTCGGCATCGTCGCGCTGTTCTACGCCTGGGGGCCGCGCGACCTCGACGTCGACGTCGACGCGGTCGTCGAGGCCGGCGATCCGGTCGCGCGCCACGATGCCGCCGCACGGCTGTGGCCGGCCGGCGCGCCGGTGTCGCTGGCCGGCGGCGCGCTGATCGGCGCCGTGTTCGGCAGCGCCAAACGGCGCTGGTTCGGCGTGCTGTTCTGGTTCCTGCTGCTGGGTCCGGTCGGCGCGCTGCTGTACCGCCTGGCCGCGATCGCCGCCGAGGGCGACGCGAGCCACCTGCTGCCGGCCGAAACGGTCGACGGCGCGCGCGGGCTGCTGGCGATCCTCGACTGGCCGGTGGCGCAGCTGATGACGTTCGCGATGGCGCTGGTCGGCAACTTCGACGCCGTGTTCACCGCGTGGCGCGAGAACGACGGCGCCTCGTTCGCGCTCGACGCAGGCTTCCTCGCCGCTGCAGCCCGCGCCTGCGTGCGCACCGAGCTGGCCGAGGACGCCGACGACGAAACCGAATCCGGCGTCCCCGGCGCCACGATCGTCGACATGCCGGCGCTGCCAGAACTGCGCGACGCCATGAGCCTGGCCTGGCGCATCCTGCTGGTGTGGCTGGCGGTGCTGGCGCTGTTCGTGGTGGCCGGCTGGGTCAACTGACCGGGCTTCTCGAACCCCGCCTACGATTCTTGTCATCCGCAGGAGCGCACTTGGGCGCGACCGCCGTCGCCGGTAAAGCGGTCGCGCCCGAGTGCGCTCCTGCAAGAGCTGTTTCGAACGTCGCACGCCCGTCGATGCCCTGCGACCTTGTCATGTTCCGGCGCCGTTCTGCGTTTACCTGGCAGGACGCCCCTTTCCGCGTCTGCCGGCACGAACAGGAGCTTCGACATGCATCGCCATCCCAACACCCATCGCGGACGCCGCCTGCGCGGCTTCCGGATCCTGCTGGCCGGCCTCGCGCTGGCCGCGGCCGGCGCCGTCCACGCCGACTACGTGTTCACCACCATCGACTATCCCGGCGCCGACTTCACCGACGTGCGCGGCATCAACAACGCCGGCGAGATCGTCGGTTACGCCCAAAATGCCTCGGGCAACTTCGGCTTCAAGTATTCAGGCGGCCATTTCAGCCGCCTGCCGCCGGCGCCGGGCGGGCGCACGATCAACGGCCACGGCATCAACGACAGCGGCCTGATCGTTGGTTCGGCGGACTCGGCCGACGGCACCACCACCGAGGGCTTCATCCTCGACGGTTCGACCTACGCCTTCTTCTCCTACCCGGGACTGGACCGCACCTACGCCCGCGCCATCAGCGCCGACGGCCTGGTCACCGGATATGCGGAAGACGACGGGTTCACGCTCAACCGCGGCTTCATCTACGACCCGGTCACCGGCAGCTTCACCGACATCATCGCGCCGGGCGCGGTGCAGGTCATCGCCCAGGGCATCAACGACGCGCACCAGGTCGTCGGCAGTGCCTACGGCGCGGCGGTCGAGTCCTTCCTGCGCGATCCGGCCACCGGCGCCCTCACCATGTTCCAGATCGAAGGCCGGCCCACGCGCGCGCGGGGCATCAACAACGCCGGCCTGATCACCGGCTTCCATACCGACGCCACCGGGCGCGTCGCCACGTTCGTCGCGCAATCCGGCGGCTACCAGCTGCTCTACATCAACGCCAGCGACGACACCATCGGCGAGGCGATCAACGACGCCGGACAGGTCAGCGGCCTGTTCAGCACGCCCGGCCCGGCGTCGACCACGCACGGTTTCATCGCCACCCCGGCGACGCTGCCGGTCGGCACCACCGCCAGCGGCGCCTACGTCTTTTCGGTGGACGTGGTCGCCAACACGCCGATCTTCATCGATCCGGAAGTGGCGCTGGGCTACGACTACCGCACCGGCCACGGCGACCCCAACTTCGTCACCGTGCGTTTGCCCATCGGCATCGGCGACAACCAGTACGTGCTGACCGTGAACGGGCGCAGCTACCCGCTGGCGGCCGGAGAACTGTTCGATTTCCGCGCCCATGGCCACGCCGACGGGGTGCGCCGCTTCCGGGTGAGCGGCATCGAGGTGGATGCGATGCTCGACCCACGCAACCCGTACGCATTCCCGACCCAGGTCAGCTTTGCCGCGGACGGCCGCTTCACCGGCACCATGGGGCCGCTGTGCCGGCGCCAGCCGCTGCCGCCGCAGGCCAGCCGCGCCATGCATCGCGCCTTGCGGCACTGCCGGCCGTGAACCACCGACCGCGGCCGGCGTGCATGCGCCGGTCGCGGTTACGCGGCGTCGCCGCGTAGCGCGCGCACCTGCGCTTCCAGCGACGGTGCGGAGGCGGCGTCGCCGTCCGCCGGTTCGCCCGCCACCACCTCCACGTGCGCACGGAAACGCCGTGGCACGCGCATGCGGTCCAGGCGGCTGCCTTCGATCGACGTGCCGCGACGGCTCCACATGCTCGCCCACATCCCGCGCAGCGCCATCGGCACCACCGGCACCGGGCGCCCGGCGTCCGCGGCACGCGCGAGGATGCGTTCGACGCCGGACTTGAACGCCGCGATCTCCCCATCCGTCGTCAGCCGCCCCTCGGGGAAGATGCCGACGATCCCGCCGTCGGCCAGCGCCGCGTCGATCTCGTCGAACGCGCGCTCCATCAGCGCCCGGTTCTCGCGCACCCCGGCGATCGGGATCGCCTTGCTGGTGCGGAAGATCCAGCGCATCACCGGGATGTTGAAGATCCTGTAGTACATGACGAAGCGCACCGGGCGCGGGATGCTCGCCGACAGGATCAGCGCGTCCATGTAGCTGACGTGGTTGCACACCACCAGCGCCGGGCCGTCATCGGGGATATTGTCGATGCCGCGCGTGCGCAGCCGGTACAGCGAGCGCACCAGCAGCCAGCTCAGGAAGCGCATCAGGAACTCGGGCACGATCGTGAAGATCCAGATCGCCACCAGCGCGTTCGCCACCGCCAGCGCCAGGAACACCTGCGGGATTGTCCAGCCGAGCAAGCGCTGCACGCCCAGCGCCGACAGCGACGCCAGCACGATGAAGCCCGAGTTCTGGATGTTGAGCGCGGCGAAGGTCCGCGACATCTCCGACTTCGGCGAGCGCGACTGGATCAGCGCGAACAGCGGCACCACGAAGAAGCCGGTGAACAGTCCAATGCCGACCAGGTCCGCCACCGTGCGCCACGCGCCCGGCTGCTGCAGGAAGCCGGCCACGTCCAGCCCGGCCACCGCCGCCGTGCCAGTGCGCGACAGCGCCAGGTCGAGCATGAACGCGGTCATTCCGAACGCGCCCAGCGGCACCAGCCCGATCTCCACCGTGCGCGCCGACAGTTTCTCGCACAGCATCGAGCCCACGCCGGTGCCGATCGAGAACAGCGCCAGCGCCAGGATGTACAGCGTCGCCGAGCCGCCCAGGTAGACCTCGGCGTAGGCCGGCAGCTGGCTGGTCAGCACCGTGCCGACGAACCAGAACCACGACACGCCCAGGATCGCGTTGCGCACCGCCAGCTGCCTGCGCGCCAGCTTCAGCACCGCGATCGACTCGGGGATCGGGTTCCAGTTGATCTTCAGCCCCGGCGCACCGGCGCCGGCCGGCGGGATCGCGCGGCTGACCAGGTGGCCGGTGACCGCCAGCACGACGATCGCGCAGCCCGCGACCCACGGGCCGGTGTCGCCGGCCATCGCGAAGATCGACCCGCCCAGGATCATCCCCAGCAGGATCGAGATCGACGTGCCCATCTCCACCAGCCCGTTGCCGCCGGTCAGCTCGCGCGGCTGCAGCACCGCCGGCAGGATCGAGTATTTCACCGGCCCGAACAGCGTCGACTGCACGCCGGTCAGGAACAGCGCCACCAGCAGCACGGTCATGTTGGTGGTCGCGAAGCCGATCGCCGCCAGCGACATGATCGCGATCTCCATCGCCGTGGTGATGCGGATCAGCGTCGCCTTCTCGGTGCGCTCGGCGAACTGCCCGGCCAGCGCCGAGAACAGGAAGTAGGGCAGGATGAAGATCGCCGGTGCGAGCGTGGCGTACAGCGTCTTTTGCTCGGCGCTCACGCCCAGCCAGAACAGCATCCCGATGATCGCCTGCCGGTAGACGTTGTCGTTGAACGCGCCGAAGCACTGCGTGGCGAAGAACGGCAGGAAGCGGCGCTGGCGCAGCAGCTGGAACTGGCTATGGCCCGACATGCGAGGCTCCCCGTGGCGACCGCGGGAGCCTAGCAGAGCCCCGCGCAACCATCGCGCCTCGCATACGCCGGGAGCCCCCGACCTACGGCGCTACGGGTTCGGGCTTGCGCCGGAATTCGTAGATCACCACGCCCGGCAGCATTGCCGCCGCGCCGCGATCAGGTTCTCGACGCTGGCGCTGGCCGGCAGGCCTGTGCGCTCACGGCAGCAATGCGGTCCATTCGGCCGTGGCGAACTTGCCGCGCGCCAGCGCCTGCGCGCGCGCCAGTTCGTCCGCACGCAGGGCATCGCGCGCCAGCCCGCCATGGCGGGCGCGGAAGGTTTCGACCATGTGTTCGATCACCGCTTCGCGGGCAAGCCCGGTCTGGCTGCGCAAGGGGTCGACGCGCTTTACCGCGCTGGTCGTGCCTTTGTCGGACAGCTTCTCGCGGCCGATGCGCAGCACTTCCAGCATCCGGACCGCGTCGATGTCGTAGGCCATGGTGACGTGGTGCAGCACCGCCCCGCGGCGCCTGGTCTGCGCCGCGCCGGCAATCTTGCCGGCGCTGGAGGTGATGTCGTTCAACGGCTGGTACCAGGCCTTGATCCCCAGGCCGCCCAGCGCCTCGATCACCCATTGGTCCATGAACGCATAGGCCTGCTCGAACGTCATGTCCTCCACCAGCGTCATCGGCGCGGTGATGGAGTACGTGATGGTGTTGCCCGGCTCGATGAACATCGCGCCGCCGCCGCTGATCCGGCGCACCACCTCGATGCCGTGGCGACGCGCGGCCTGCGCATCGACCTCGTTGCGAAGCGACTGGAAGCGCCCCATCACCACCGCCGGCCCGGCCCACTCCCAGATCCGCAGCGTGGGCGGCCGCCGCCCGGCAGCCACGTCGTCGAGCATCACTTCGTCCAGCGCCATGTGCAGCGCTGGCGCCTGCGGCTCGGCATGGACCAGGTGCCAGGCGTGGTCGCGCCAATCGCTTCGGCTCAAACCGCGCCCCCTGCGTCATGATCCGAGCCCGCCGCGTCGAGCGCGCGACGCACCGCGACCGCGACGCCCTCTGGCGTGATGCCGAACAGCTGCGTCTCCCGGTCCAGCGTCGCCGTCACCGCGGCCGCGAGCGCGGTCTCGCCGGTTTCCACCGGCAGGCCTTCGAGTGCCGCATCGATGTCATCCAGCGCGCTGGCCGGTTCCAGGAAAAAGTCCCCGCTGACCTGCACGGCCGTCATCCGGCCGTCCACGATGGACAGGTCCACCACCACGAGCTTGCCGCCCGGGACCTTGTATTCGCCATGCGCCGTGCCGTTCGCCGTGTTCATCGGCACAGTCTATCCAAACCCCGGGCCCGGGCCGTCGCCGGGGATGACCACCGGTTCTGTGATGGATGGCACGTTTTCTGCGTATTCAGCCGGCGAACGCGTGAATCCGCGACCGCGCCTGCCGGACAGGTGGCCGGCGCGAACGAAACGATCCCCCTGCGCGTCACTTCTGGCCGTGCAGGGGCATTGCCATGCTGAAAGGAGCAATTTGTCCGTGAACCGAGAAGTCGATACCGGCTGGACGCCGGAAACATCGTGCGGCAGGGCCGCGTCGCTGACACTAGATGCGCCGGTGCCGCAGCGCCGGCTCTATGTGCCGGTGCGGATCAAGTTCTGCCTGTCGCTGCTGATCGCGTTGACCTGGACGGGCCTGAGCGTCTGGCTGTCGCTGCCCTGGGTGGACGACCTGGGCAGGTTGCTCGGCCGACCGCTGGCGCTCGCGCTGATCACGTTCATCGCCTACGTGCCGGGCTTCATGAATGCCTTCCTCATCTCGACGATCCTGCTGGACCGCCGGCCGGTGCGCCGCGTGCCCGTGCACTATCCGTCCGTCACGGTGCTGGTGGCCTGCTACAACGAAGGCGGCAATATCGAACACACCATCGACAGCCTGGCGCAACAGGGCTACCCGGGCGCGATGACGGTGCTGGTGCTGGACGACGGTTCCACCGACGACTCGGTCGAACGCGCCCAGGCCGCGATCGACGGCGCAGTCCTGCGGCCCGGCCACGCGATCCGCCTGGTCCGCGGCGAGCGCAACGTCGGCAAGGCGGGCGTGCTCAACCGCGGCCTGGCGATGACGCACGACGACATCGTGGTCACGATCGACGGCGA
>DATCYC010000192.1:0-1517 GCA_036570525.1 Luteimonas sp. | reverse complement strand
ATCGACTTCGCGGCCATGGCCAACCTGAGCGCCACGTCCTACGACCACCGCTATTTCGTGGACGGCCAGATCGAAGTGACCAGCCGGGCAATGCAGGGCAACAACAGGAACATCCTGGTGGGTGCGCTGGGCCGCGGCGGCCGTGGCGTGTTCGCGCTCGACGTAACCGATCCCGACTCGATGGGCACCGGCGATGTGCTTTGGGACAACACTACCCAGGACAGCACCGCGGACCCGAACATGGGCTACGTGCTGGGCGCGGTGCGCATCCGCAAGGGCAACGGCGACAAGACCTATGTCCTCGTTCCCAACGGCATCGATAGCCCGAACCATTCGGCCACCCTGTTCGTCTATGAACTCGGCACGGGTGGCGCGATCACCGGGACCACCGAGCTGGTAGCGGGTACCGGCACCGTAGATGATCCCAATGGCCTGATGTCGCTGGGCATGGCCGACCTGAACGCAGACGGCAAGGTGGACGTGGTCTACGGCGGCGACCTGAAGGGCAATGTGTACCGCTGGGATTTCAGCGGCGCCGCTCTGCCGACGGGCGCCGTCAAGCTGTTCCAGGCGACGGACGCCAGCGGTACCCCGCAGCCGATCACCGGTGGCATCGGCGTGGGCCGCGACGCCCTGGGCCACGTCTTCGTGGGCTTCGGTACCGGCCGCTTCATCCTGAGCAGCGACGTGCCCGGCGTCGGCACCCAGCAGGTGCAGAGCATCTACGGCATCAGGGACGAGAACGCCACGATCGCAAGCCGCGCGGACTTGCAGGCACGGACCATCCCGTTCGTGGGCACCACCGCTTCGGGCGAACAGGCCCGCGGTTTCGAGAACTACTCGGAGCTGCTCGTGAACAAGAAGGGCTGGTACATCGACCTGGCCACGCCGGAGCGGGTGATTTCGGCCCCCACGATCTCCGGTACGGCGATGCTCCTGTCCTCCGTGATCCCGGCCACCGGCAGCGATTGCGCAAGTGCCGCGGGGAGCGGTTTCCTGAATGCCATCAACCTGTTCACGGGCACCAGCCCGGAATCGGGTGGCTATCTCGGCAACGGCGGTACGGTCACGGACGCGGACGGGAACGTGGGTACGCTGGGTGGCGTGGGTGTCACCGGCGGCATGCCGACGGAGGTCAACGTGACCAGTGGACTTGCGACCATCGGCACGGGTGCGTTCTCCGTCGAGAATGGCGGTGAAGGCAACACCAACAGCTCCGAACTCGGGGCGCCCCCGGGCGGCCCCCCCGGCCGCGTGAACTGGCGCGAACTCGTGCCGAAAGACTGAAGACCGAAGGCGCAACCACGATGAAGACACAGATGCGAGGGTTCACCCTGATCGAGCTGATGGTTGTCGTTGCAATCATCGCGATCCTGGCGAGCATTGCCTATCCCGCGTACACCGATTACATCGTCAAGACGCGTCGTTCGGCCGGTGCGGCATGCCTGCTGGAACAGGCGCAATTCATGGAGCGTTATTACACGACCAACATGGGATACAGCAGTGCGGCACTGCCG
>DATCYC010000191.1:0-4255 GCA_036570525.1 Luteimonas sp. | reverse complement strand
ATCATCGCGTTGACCCGCTGGCCCAGCTGCGCGCGCAGCAGCGACTGGCACAGCGAGATGCCGCGCTGCGCACCGGCCAGGGCCATCACCAGCCCGGCTTCGATCGCGATCAGGGTGAGCACTGGCGCCAGCACCAGCGGCTCGCCGGCCGAGACGGTGCGGCTGGCCGCGACCACCGCGTCGATGATCAGCGCGCCGACCCAGGCTACGCCGGCAGGCAGCAGGCCGGCCACCAGGGTCAGCAGGCCCAGCGCTACGGTCAATCCGCGGCTGGTGCTCCAGACCAGCTCCACCGCGCGCCTGCTGTAGCGGAACACGCCGAGGAAGCTGCTGGTCAGCTCACCGGAGTTGGCGTCAGGGGTGGAATGCGATGGCGTCACGTGTGTTCGGGGCTGCTCGGGCGTTGCCGGGTCCCGGATATGGGGGCGGGTGGCGGCAAGGGCAAACCCGGGAGGAAAGCGGGAGGCGATTCTTCAGGGCAGGCAGGAACAGACCGCCTTGACCCGTGTGACCTCACTCCTCCTGTGCCAGCGCCTCTTCCGCGGCGCTGAACGCCGAGCGCCCGCCCAGGCGTTCGCCCGGCATGCCGGTGAGGAACCACGCCACGCCCTTGCCGCCTTCCAGGTCGAGCCACAGTCCCGACTGCAGGCCGTACGCCGAGCCGGAGTGGCCGACGCGAGCGATGCCGTCGCCGAAGGGATCGTCGCGGCAGCCATCGATCGGCGTCGCCAGCGTCTGCATCGCCATGCCGTAGCGGCAGAAGAAGCCGTCGCCGAGGTCGCTGGTGTCTTCCTCGTACGTCAGGCCCTGGCCGGGCGCGTACTGCCACAGCGGCGTGGCCAGCGCCTGCACCGATTCGGGCGACAGCACGCGCACGCCGTCGAGTTCGCCGCCGCCCAGCAGCATGCGCCCGATCCGCGCCAGGCCGTTGGCGGAGATGCGCAGTCCGCCCTGCGGCGAGAACAGCGCGCCGTTCTCGCCGGCGCGCCACTGTGCAAGGTCGCAGCCGCTGTCTTCGGTCGCCACCACCGGGCAGTCGGGGCGGGCGCCGTGCAGGTCGTCGTTCGCCGGCTCGCCGGTGTCGCGGTAGAGCACCACCGCGCGCGCGACGGTCGCGTCGCTGCAGCTGGCCCAGTTGAAGCAGCCCTCGATGCCCAGCGGCCGCAGCACCAGCCGATCCATCAGGCGGTCGAAGCGCTCGCCGGTGGCGCGCTCCATCGCCTGCGCCACCAGCGGGAAATTGAGGTTGGTGTAGCGGAAGTAGGTGCCCGGCGCGTGCTCGCTGTCCCAGGCGCGCGGGTCGTCGAGCAGGTCGCGCACTTTCCCGCCCAGCGGCGTCTGCCAGTAGCCGGCCGCATCGGTGAGGCTGGAGCGGTGCGACATCAGCAGGCGCAGCGTGATGGGCGTGTCCGGGAACGCGGGATTGCGCAGAGGGAAGCCGAGCAGTTCGCCAGCGTCGGCATCCACGTCGAGCTTGCCGGCCTCCACCAGCCGCATCACGCCGATGGCGGTGACGAGCTTGGAGATCGAGGCGATCCGCACCGGGTCGCCGGCGCTGACGCGGCGCCCGGTGGTCTTGTCGGCAAACCCGTGAACCCGCGTGGAGGTGACGCCGTCACGGTCGAAGCCTACGCGCACGGTGGCGGCCGGCTGCGCGGCCTGCGCCAGCGACGGTACGAGGAGAAGCAGGGTGATGAAGGCGAATCGATGCATGCGCCGCATCGTAACCGCAGGCGACGCCGCGTGCAGGCGTGCTGCGCGGGACTTCCGACCTCTTGCAGGAGCGGCTTCAGCCGCGAGCTCTTGCCCAATGGAGGCATCCACACCGGACAGCGGCCGCGTGCGCCGCGGAACGTACACTCGACAGCCCTGCCACCGCGAGGTTCACCTCCATGCATGATTCGCCCTATTTGCCCCGCAGCAACCCGCCACGCTGGAGCGCCTGCCTGCTCGCGCTGCTGCTGGCAACGCCATCCTTCGCCCACGCCGGCGATGCACCGGGCGACGGCGAGCGCGAGCGTGCCCGCGAACTGGGCGTGGCGCCGGGCATCTTCGCGCCGGGACGCCTGAACGCGATCACCGACGTCGAAGGCGTGCGCGTGGGGCAGGTGACCTTGAAGCGCGGCGAAAACGTGCGCACCGGCATCACCGCGATCTTCCCGCACGCCGGCAACGCCTACCTGTCGCGGGTGCCGGCCGCGGTGCACGTGGGCAACGGCTTCGGCAAGTTCGTCGGAACGACCCAGGTCGCCGAGCTGGGTGAGCTGGAAACACCGGTGCTGCTGACCTGCACGCTGTGCGTGTGGAAGGCGGCCGATGCGATGGCCGACTGGATGCTGCGGCAGCCCGGCATGGACGACGTGCGTTCGATCAATCCCGTCGTGGGCGAGACCAACGACGGCGGGCTCAACGATATCCGCGCGCGGCCGATCGCGGCCGAGGACGTGTGGCGCGCGCTCGGCAAAGCGCACGCCGGGCCGGTGGAGGAGGGCAGCGTGGGAGCGGGCACCGGTACCCAGGCGTTCGGCTGGAAGGGCGGCATCGGCACGTCCTCGCGCGTGCTGCCGGCCGCGCTAGGCGGCTGGACGGTGGGCGTGCTGGTGCAGACCAACTATGGCGGCGTGCTGCAGGTGCTGGGCGCGCCGGTGGGGCGCGAGCTGGGACGCTACGCTTTCCATGACGTGGTCGGTGCGGCACCCGCAAGCGATGACGGGAAGCTCGCGAACGGAACGGCCGACGATCGCGGCGACGGCTCGGTGATCGTCGTCATCGCCACCGATGCGCCGGTGGGCGAGCGCAACCTCGGCCGGATCGCGTCACGCGCGATGATGGGCCTGGGTCGAACGGGCAGTTCGGCGTCCAACGGCAGCGGCGATTACGCGCTGGCGTTCTCCACCTCGTCGGACGTACGGCGAGCGTTTGGCGCGGCGTCGCACCCAGCCTCGGAACTGGCCAACGACCGGGCCAGCGCGCTGTTCCAGGCCACGGTCGAAGCGGTGGAGGAGGCGGTGTACAACTCGCTGTTCATGGCCACCACCGTGCACGGCAACGGCAGGACGGCGGAGGCGATCCCGCTGGATCGCGTGCGTGCCATCCTGTCGCGGTACGGCGTGGAGGCATCACCGTAACGGAAGGCGGTTTGTCTTCTTCCCCTTCAAAGGGTGAACAGGAGCGAGCGCGTTCGGTCGCGCCTGGTCAGGTGCCAGCGGACCGGTCGTCCTGCCTGGCGTCGCCCACGGGCATGCCGTCGCGGTCGACCACCAGCCGCAGGCGCCTGCCGGCGTGGTAGAAACTTGCGCGGTACAGGCCTGCGTCCTCGCCGGTGCCGCGCTCGCACAGCACGGTGATCTGCCGGCGGTCCATCAGCTGGCGGAACTCCGGCACCGCAAGGCCAAGCCCGCGCGCCACCAGCGCGCCGTCGATCTCGACGGCGTGCGAGGGGTTCACGTCGATGTGGATGGTCTTGCCCACGCCGGGCTCCGCTGTGGTCGTGGACAGGCTGGCACGCGGCCGCCTGGCGTTCGATGACCTGGATCAACCGATGGTGAGCCCTCGCGCCGCGTGGCGGACCGCGCCGCGCCGCAGCATCGTTCAGCTGGTCCGCGTCGTGGACGTGGGCCCGGCTCCCTCGCTGTTTGCGTGCCGGATACCGGTTTGCACGCACATGGCGGAATCGTTATCGTGGCCGGGTTCCGTCTTTTGCACCGTGGGTTTGCCGGTGCCTGTCTGAAGTCCTCCCCATTCATTTCATTCCAAGGAGATCGCCCATGGAGATCGCCGCATCGCGTGTTGCCAGCATCCATTACACCCTGACCGACGACGCCGGCCAGGTGATCGACAAGTCGCCCGAATCGCAGCCGCTGAGCTACCTGCACGGCGCCGGCAACATCGTCCCGGGCCTGGAGAATGCGCTGGCGGGCAGGAAGGCCGGTGACTCGCTGAAAGTCGACGTCAAGCCGGAGGAAGCCTACGGCGTGCGCAACGAGAGCCTGGTGCAGGACGTGCCGCGCGAGGCGTTCAAGAACGTCGATGCCGTCGAGCCGGGCATGCAGTTCAAGGCCCAGACCGCGCACGGCCCGCTGCTGGTGACGGTGGTGGAAGTCGGCGACGAGCAGGTGAAAATCGACGGCAACCATCCGCTTGCCGGTCGCAACCTGCATTTCGCGGTGGAAGTGGCCGACGTGCGCGAGGCGTCCGAGGAAGAGAAGAACGTCGGCCAGGTCGGCGCGCCGCAGGCCGGATAAGCCATAGGCGG
>DATCYC010000190.1:0-2042 GCA_036570525.1 Luteimonas sp. | reverse complement strand
CGGTGGTTGCCGCGACGGCCTGTTCGCGCAGGCGCGCGGCTTCCTCGGCCTGGATCTGGGCCTGGATGCGCAGGCGCTCGGCCTCCCGGCGCGCACGGTCCGCGTCGCGGCGGCTGGCTTCGACCAGCAGTTCGCTGCGCTCACGGTCGAGGCGGTCGATCTCCGCCTGGGTGACGGCGGTCTGCGCGGCGACTTCGGCCGTCTCTACCCGCGCCTGCGCCACCTTCAGCGCCACCGGGCGGTCCGAGCTGCGCGCCTGTGCGAGCACCTGCAGCGCCTGCCTGGCCTGCAGCCGCTCGTAGGCGGCGACGTGGCTCGTGCCGGGGTCCGCGTCCAGCGCCTGCAGGCGCTGCGACAGGCGCAGCACGTCGGGGTTTTCAGCCGCCTGCGCCAGGGGCGCGGCCAGCAGCAGCGCGGCCAGGCCGATCGAGAGGTACTTCATTGTCCGTCCTCCATCCCGAGGCGGGACCTGAGCTGGCTGATCTCGGCGCGGCGCTGCGCCAGCTGGGTGTCGGCCACGGCCTTGCGGCTGTAGGCATGCGCCAGGTCGGCGACCGCCGCGGCCTGGACCGCCAGCGAGCGCGCATCGTCCTCACGCCCCTGGGCCATCGCAGCCTGCGCCAGCTCCAGCGCGCGCCGGGCCTGGGAGACTTCGTCCGCCGCGTACTGGTCGGCATCGGCGTCCCCTGCGCGGGCCACGGCCTGCCGTGCGGTCGCCAGTTCCGCCGTGGGCGGCGGCAGGCTCGCGCAAGCCGTGAGCGCCAGCACGGTTGCGAACGCAAGGACCTGCAGGCCCGATCTGATTTGTGCGAAGCTTGTGGCCATTGGGGGGTCGCGCTCCCGGGGATCCGCGGCCATTGTCATCAGCATCAGGCGGAATCGCAACGATTCACTGCCTGGCAGTAGGGGTTCGCTCATGGACATCGGCTATTTCCTGAAGCTGATGACGGAAAAGAACGCGTCGGACATGTTCCTGACGACCGGCGCTCCGGTGTACATCAAGGTCGAGGGCAAGCTGTACCCGCTCGGCAACACCGGGCTGCCGCAGGGCATGGTCAAGAAGATCGCGTACTCGCTGATGGACGAGGGCCAGGTGCCGCAGTTCGAACGCGACCTGGAACTGAACATGGCGCTGTCGTTGCAGGAATCGGGGCGCTTCCGCGTCAACGTGTTCAAGCAGCGCGGCGAGGTCGGCATGGTGATCCGCGCGATCCGCAGCACGATCCCCAGCATCGAGGAACTGCAGCTGCCGCAGGTGCTCAAGGAAATCATCATGGCCCCGCGCGGGCTGGTGCTGATCGTCGGCTCCACCGGTTCGGGCAAGTCGACCACGCTGGCGTCGATGATCGACTTCCGCAATACCAGCACCTCGGGCCATATCCTCACCATCGAGGACCCGATCGAATACCTGCACCGGCACAAGAAATCCATCGTCAACCAGCGCGAGGTCGGCCTGGACACCCACGCCTTCCACAACGCGTTGAAGAACGCGATGCGCGAGGCGCCGGACGTGATCCTGATCGGCGAGATCCTCGATGCAACCACGATGGAGGCCGCGATCGCCTTCGCCGAGACCGGCCACTTGTGCCTGGCCACGCTGCACTCCAACAACGCCGACCAGACCATCGAGCGCATCCTCAACTTCTTCCCCGAGGCCGCGCACAAGAACGTGCTGATGAACCTGGCGCTGAACCTGAAGTCGGTGGTGTCGCAGCGCCTGGTGGTGGGCACCGACGGCCGCCGCATGCCGGCGACCGAGGTGCTGATCAATACCCCGGTGATCCGCGACCTGCTGCGCCGCGGCCACGTCCACGAGATCAAGCAGGCGATGGAGGAGTCGCTGGAGGAAGGCATGGAGTCGTTCGACCAGTGCCTGTTCCGGCTCTACAAGGAAGGCAGGATCGAGCGCGAAACCGCGCTGCGCGCCGCCGACTCGCGCGACGGCCTGGCCCTGAAGTTCCGCTTCTCCGAGGGCGGCACCGGCGAGCACGACCCGTACGCGGACGTGTTCGAGGGAAACACTCCGTAGGGCGGAACCCGCG
>DATCYC010000189.1:0-11354 GCA_036570525.1 Luteimonas sp. | reverse complement strand
TTCACCATCAGCGCAAGCTGGTCCCATGTCTGCGCGGTGCTTCCGGAGTGGCAGCTGGTGATCGACCCGGGATGGCCGGACGCGCAGTTGCGGATGAAGTAGAACGATTCGTCGCCGCGCAGCTCGGCGAGGATGATCCGGTCGGGTTTCATGCGCAGGCAGGCTTCCATGCAGCTCTTGGCGGTGACGTTGCTCGCGCTCTGGCCGCCCTTGGAGTACAGCAGGTGCACCACGTTGGGCTGGGTGATGAACAGTTCGCGGGCGTCCTCGATGGTCACCAGTCGCTCTTCGTCGGCAATGTGGTTGACCAGCGACTTCATGAACGTGGTCTTGCCGCTGCCGGTCGCACCGGAAACAACGATGTTCTTGCGGTAATGGACGGCCTTCTTGAAGAACTCGGCGAACTGGTGGCTCCGTCGAAGTTCCAGCAGCTCGCGATCGTGGTCGCTCAGTTCGTCCGTGGCGTCGAGGATCTCGTTGAAGAAGCCGTCTTCCTCGTACTGGCGCAAGGTCCGCGTCTGCTTCGAGGGCAACCGGATGGTGATCGACACCTTGCCGGCGTCGCACGCGGGTGGGATGACGAACTGCGCGCGCTGGCCGGTGGGGAATGTCAGCGAAACCACGGGGTCGGTATCGGTGATGCGCTGCCCGGTGTTGCTCTCGTTCACGACTGCCGTGCAGAACTGGCGGGCCCGCTCGAAGGTCAGGCTGGGAACGTCGACGCGATTCCACCCGTCCCGCCCCTCCAGGTACACCTCGCCCGGACGGTTGATGCAGATCTCGGTGACGTCCGGCGACGACATGTACCCAAGGATGCCGAGCACCTGGTACTGGTAGTCGAGGAAGTCGTTGGAAATCCTTGCTACGGGAGTGTTGTCGGCGTCCATGCTCGGCTCGATCGAAGGCTGCCTGCATCAGTTGATGCGGGGCAGCACCCCCGTGAAATCGATGTCCTGGGCGACGTACACGTTGAGCACCGTGCCCTGGTTGATGGTGACCGTGGCTGGCCGGTTCGCACTGCGCTCGATGGCCCGGTCGGCCAGGCGCTGCATGGTGCGTGCCGTATTGCTTTCGAACGGCTCTTCGACCACTGCGCCATTGCCGTAATGGGTAGTGCTCGTGGGGCCGTGCTTCTCTCCGGCGTACTTGAAGCCGTCGCTGATCAGGCTGATCAGCAGCGCCGATGCGATGCGGCTTGGCCAGTGCGCGCTGTAGTCGCCGGGGTGCCCCGCTCCGCCGAGGCCGTCCACGCCCGGGCTGGCCATGTTGATGTCGATCCCGGTCGGCGTGGTGATGCGGTCCCAGACGACGGCCACGCGTGGGCCGGTGGCGTCGGAGTCGTACCGGCCCAGGATCCTCGACCCCTTGGGGACGAGCATCCTGCGTCCATTGAACGAATAGACCGGCTCGGCCACGACACAGGAGGTGTAGCCCGGGATATCCGTCACGATGCGCATCGCGAGTACGCAGCGGATGTACGTGCCCCTGACCAGGAGCGCATCGGGATTGCGCAGGAATTGCGCGGTGCCCTGCTCGCTGGAATCCGTGGCGCTGGCGTTCGCCGGCGCGATGCCGTTGGCCTTCATGATCGCCTGGATGAACGGGTCGTCGGCCTTGGGCCCGGCAGCGGACGCCTGCTGCTGCGAGCCGTCGGTGCTGGCCATCCGGCGCTCCATGAGCGTTGGCTGCCGTGGTCCCTGCGGGAAATCATCTGGCATCGGCGGCGGTATGCGCGATTGGCGGTCCATCGGCAACGGCGGCAGCTCCGGCTCGCTGCGCTGCGGCGGAGCCGCAAGCTCGATGGGCGGCGTGGACCGTGGCAGCTCACGTGGCAACTCGGGGATCACGACCTGCTCCTCGGCCGGCTTCCGGACTTCCTCCTCGCCCGAGGTCGCGCTGTTGTAGACGAAGATCGCCGCCACCACGAGCAGCACGATGATGCCGGCGAGGAAGCCCAGCGCCTTGCGGTTCAGCCGCTGCTCTTCATCCGAGCGAAGGAACGGCGCGTTGGCGTCGAGATCCGGAGTGTCCTGCTCCTGGTGGCCGGCAAAATAGGGGTTCACCCGATCGGCCGGCCCTCTGTCGGGATCGCGCGCTGGTTGACCCTGGGAGTCGTTCTGTCCGGGAGGCGTGCTCTGGCTCACTGTTCTGTATTCCTTCTCAGGCCGACGACCTGCTTGCCGTACCGGATCACCAGGTACCGATAGGTTCCATGCACCACGATGGTGTCGTTCTCGACAGTGGTGTTCACTACGTAGTCGTCGCTGCCCTCGCGCTCGCGGGCGAAGACCGCGGGGAAGTTGCCGGTCGGGATGTTCTTCAGGTCGCTCATCCGGATATAGGTGAACTGGCCGTCGTCGTAGACGTTGACCGGCACCAGCCACGCGCTCTTGCGGCGCGCCGAATAGTCGTAATCGAAGTTGTAGACGCGATCGCTCGCCAGCGCGGTGTCCAGTTCGGGCGCGGTATCGGCCTCGGCGACGAATTCGGTGCTGTTCGGATACCTGAAGGTGACCTTGTACTGCACTCCTTCGCGCCTGGCCTGTTCCAGCACCCGCCAGTCCGTGGCGACGACCTTGAGCTCGAAGATGTACGAATGGGTCGCCGTGCGAACCATCATGTTGGTGTCGACGTCCACGTTCCTGGGCTTGAGGTAGAACACGTTCTCGCGCCTGTTGAGTTCCCAACCGCTGCTGAAGCCGGTGCTGTAATCGATGATTTTTTCGTTCGGGCTGAGCTCGATCTGGGTCGTGATTCCCAATCCGGTACGCACCGTGTAGATCTTGTCGGGCTCGTACATGTACTCCTGGATCGCCTGTGCCCTGGCGGGAAGCGCCAGGACCGAAGTCGCCAGGCAGGCAAGGGCGGCGAGGCCGTGGACAATCTCGCGGTTCATCGGGTGGCGGCTCCGTTGCTGCTGCTGGTTTGCGCGTCGTCTGCGGGCACGTCGTCACCGTATTCCGGAACCGGTGGAGCGGCTTCCTCCTGTCGCGCGGCCGCATGCACCGGGACTGCGGCGTCGACTTCCATCGAGGAGCTCAACGGCTGCCTCGGCGATGCCGTGGAGTAGTCGTTGTCGACCCGGTATCCGGTGACCTGGAACCCGAGCGGGTTCTCGATCCGGTAGCGGTCATCCATCTTCAGGTTGTTCTTGTAGGCGAACATCATCGTGATGATCTTGTTGTCCAGGGCGGTCGAACTGCCGTTGCCCTTGTTGACCACCCTGCGCTCGATGCGGACGGTCGCGCCGATCGGGGCCCCGGCGGCATTCTTGTTCAGGACGATGCTGGAAATATTCACCCGGACCGCCTGGCTGGTCCCGTAGAGCTTGCGCGGGTTCATGGGGTTGTCCGCGGAGAACTGCGCGCGGTACTCGCCTGCGACATTGCCCGCGGACATCGCGTACACGGTCACCCAGTCGCGCAGGCCAAGCAGCACGCTGTCGTAGGATTCGCGCGCCAGCACGTAGTGCGACACGTTGCTGCGGTTGATCGCCTCTTTCGTAGTGATCTGGTTGCTCGCAAAGTCACCGCGCAGGCGCGCCACGGTGCTGGTCCCGGTATAGGCGTCCGCCATCACCAGGTACGGCACCTTTTCCTTCAGCGGCAGCATCAGGAAATAACCGCCGGCCAGGATCAGCGCCATCAGGATCGCGCCGAAAGCCACCCACCAGGCGCGGCGTTCGCTCCTGCGCGCCAGGTCGGCGATCGTGACCTCGAAATTGACCGCCCTGGAAACGACGTTTTCGATGTTTGGCGTCGTGGCCTGTTTCCTGAACTTCATGGAAGACTCGCCCTGACGACGATCTGGCGATCGTCGTTCGTGATCGAGACACCTTCCGCGGAGTAGGCCGAATTGAGCCGTGAAACGGCATCTTCAAGGTCTGTCGTGCGGATATCCGCAACGTCCCTGTACAGCGTGAAGTCCGAAGAATGCAGGTACGAAAGCGTCCGCTTCGAATCCTTCGCCCAGCGCGTGAGCATCGACTTCAGCGTCCGGTCCATCGGCGACGGATAGAACACGTAGGTCTGGTACAGCGGTATGGATTGCGGTGCTTCCGAAAAATGATTCACCGGCCGCCAGCGGCCGCTGATATCGGGCGCGTGGCTCACGCAACCTGCCAGGGACAGGATGGCCAGCAGGAACGGCAACAGGAGACCGGGTCTGGGCTTCACGTTTCACCAACCAGGAAGGTTCTGAGGGAACTGACGGGGCTGCGACGACGCGAAGCGCGTGCGAACCAGCACGCGACCGGCGGCGCCAACGCCGCGGCCGGAACTGGATGTGCAGATGTGATTCGAGGACGCGGCGATTCCGCTGCGCGGATGCGCGTACCGCTGTGAGAGACAGGGTTCACCGGCAGCGATCCTTCCGGACCACCGCGAACACGAAAATCGTCGGAACCCCGTCCCCCGTGGGCGGACCTTCTTGTCCTCATCACCTACCCGCTTCCTTGCGTACCCAATGTTGACCGCTATCACGCATGCGGCCATGTATGAATGAAAACTATCCAGGATATGAACGACGGTCAAGCACCTGACTGCGGTAAATCGCCGCCAAGTTTCTAAAACTTGACCTGCGACACATCCACCTTGGGCAACAGGCGCTTGGTGAAGTATCGATCCTGGTAGTACTTGATCTTCTCGCACATGACCGGGTGCGGGATTCCTTCGTACAGGAACACCTCCTTGTCGAAGCCCATCGCCTTGAGCTCCTGCGGCAGCATCAGCGCGCGGCGTTCTTCCGATTCGTTGCGCGAGATATCCCGCCCGCGCGTGAGGTTCTGCTTGCGCACCGTGGTGTAACCCAGCATCTCCGAATAGTCGTTCGCGTCCTGCTGTTCGCGCGGCGCGTAGATGATCTGCAGCGCATGGTTGGTGATGATGCTGCGCGCAACGTCCTTGCCGTAGGTCGCATCCAGCTGCGCCATGCTCTGGATGATCGGCAGCAGACGGACGTTGTAGCCGGCCATGTAGGCCACCGCGGACGCGATGATGTCCACCCTTCCGATCGACGTGAACTCGTCCATCAGCAGCAGGCACTGGTGCTTGAGCTCTGGATTGGCCTGCGGCAGTTCGCGCGTGTTGAGGTTGATGACCTGGCTGAAGAACAGGTTCACGATCAGCCGGCTCTCGGCCAGCTTGTTCGGCTGGATGCCGATGTAGATCGTCATCTTCTTCTTGCGCAGGTCGGTCAGCAGGAAGTCGTTGTCGCTCGTTGCCGCGTCAAGCACCGGATTGATCCATGCGTTGAGCGGTTCCCTGAAACTGCCCATGATCGAGGCGAACGTCTCTTCCGCCTGCGACAGCAGGTTGGCAAAGGCACCACGGGCGTTGGCGCTGAGGAACTCCCGCTTCGACAATGACTGGAGGAAAGCCTTGAGCTCGGTCCCGTCGCCCGAGGACAGGCGGTAGATCGCGCCCAGCGTCGGCGTGCCGTGCTCGCCGGGGAAGCCGGACTGCTTCATGTCCTGCCAGTTCTCGAACAGGTACAGGGAGAACGCCATGAACGCGTTCCTGGCCTGGCTGACCCAGAACTTCTGCTCGTCGACGCCGTCCGGGTACAGCATCGCGGCGATGCTCATCAGGTCGGAAACCCGGAACGCGGGGTCTTCGGAGACGTAGGTGAGCGGGTTCCAGCGATGCGTGCGCCGGTCTTCGGCAAAAGGGTTGAACAGGTAGACCTCCTGCCCCTGGCTTGCGCGCCAGCCGCTGGTCAGCTCGAAGTTCTCCTGCTTGATGTCCAGCACGACGACTGACTCGCGGTAATCGAGCAGGTTGGGGACGACGACGCCCACGCCCTTGCCCGAACGGGTCGGCGCGGCAAGGATCACGAACTGCTGTCCGCCCAGGCGGACCAGGTTGCCGTTGAGCTTGCCGACGATCAGGCCGGTATCCGACTCCTTGAACATGCCGTGCCTGGCCAGGTCGCCGGCATTGGCGAAGCGCGCGCTGCCATGCAGGGACTTCTTCGACGGCTTGAGGATCAGCACCAGCAGCAGGGCGCCGGCAAGCAGCGGCAGGCCGAACCCGAGATAGCCGGCCATCCTGATCCGACCGGCATAGGGCGCGACCTGCGGCAGGTCGATCGCCTTGACGTAGGCGTAGTACGTCCCGAGCCCGGCCGCGTTGGTGTTGAGATCAAGGAACAGAAGCGCGAGGAATCCCGACAGATAGGCGCCCGCGGCCAGCGCAAGCACCGCCGCGAGCAGGGCGAATCCGAGTTTCTTCTTGTCAGGCGTCACGCGGATTCATCCCCTGTCGTTCCAGCGGCAACGGTCACGTCCTAACGCCCTGGCCGTGTCCGGCGGCGCCGGGTTTTTCGTGGAGAAGCGACTTGTCCCTCGACCTGCCTTTCCATCCACGACCTCGCCTCCTCCAGCGTCCGCGCGTGGTGCAGGCGCGCGCCGGACATCGTCGTGACCACGTAGGCAATGATCCTGTCCGGGTCATATGTATGGTCCTGTGTCAGTGCGACGAGTTGATACCCATCCATGGTGAGGATGGGGCGCGCATGCTCGGTCATCCCGATATCCATCGTGCATTGCCCCCATTTCGCAATCTCCTGTTTCCATCAGGCATCCGCGGCCACCGAGGCGGTCTTGCGCATCGTCGGATGCCAGGCGGGAGATACGGGCACGGACGATTCGGGTTCGGTCGTTTGCATGGGCTCTTTCCCGTCGACTTCGTCCGGGTCGCCGGCAGCGGACATGCCGGCCGGGCCGTGATGACCACCAGACGAATGGCCTGCCTTTCCACGACGCCCGCCCAACCACCAGGCGATCGGCATCAGCACCGCGAATGCAGCTGCCAGCCAGGGCCAGAACCCGGCGCGGCTTGCCGGCCGCGCGGCGAGCTCCTTGTCCTTCAATGCGAGCAATGCCTGTTGTTGCTGCTGCAGCTCGTCCAGCTCCGAAACGCGGGCTCGCAGGTCCATGAGTTCCGCATCGTGCGTCGCCTGCGACTCGCCGGTGCCCGCAATGGACGCCTGCTGCCCGTCGAAGCCTGCGCCGGCCGCGGCCCCGGGCTTCGGCGGCATCGCGTCGTCCGGCCCCGGTGATATCTCCAAGCGCGCTGCCGCCATTCGCGGAGCCTCCGCGGTGTGCGTTGCATCCGTGCCCGACGCCACCTCAGGCGGCAACGCCGCGGGCTGGGGAGGAACGGGCCTGCCTTCACGCCAGTTGCGTATCTGCTCGTGCACCATCGCCGCCGCTTCGGCGGCGTCGTACCGTGACAGTTCCGCCGGCTGAGGCGCACGCAGGATCGCGCCGCGCCGGAGCAGGTTGATGTTGCCGGCGATGAACGCGTCGGGATTGACGCGAAGCAAGGCCAGCATGGCCTGGTTCAACGTGTGCCGATCATCGACGAAGGTGCTGGCGATCTCCGACAGCGTGTCTCCCGCGCGGGTCGGTCCGTAGTCGCCGGCCCCCGGCATTAGCCCCTGCCCTGCCTCGCGCTGACTCGCCGGCGCCAGAGGCTGCCCGGCGGGCGCGGCCGGCTTCGCAGGCGATGGCGTGGCTGGCTTCGGCTTCTGCTCCCGCTTGGCCTCTGGTCTGGGATCGGCGGCAGGCGCCGGCACGGAGACGGACGCGGCCAGCGGGATTGGTGACGCTGGTGCGTCAACAGCGTCCGCCGCAGTCACGCCGGCTGCCAACGCATTGGCTGCCAGCGGAATCGCCACCGGCTCCTGCGCACGCTCGATCGTGTCCGGTATTGCCATCTGCGGCGCTTCGATGCGCGGCGGCACCGGCAAGGCGAGCGTGTCAGGGGCGGACAGCGACAGTGAGTACTCGCGCACCATCCGCCCGTCGCCCCAATCGACCTGGACGAGGAACGTCAGGAAGTCGCGTTCCACGGGTGCCGTGCTGGTGACCCGGATGACGGGCTTGCCGCGCGCATCGCGTGCCAGCCGGAACTGCAGGCTGGCCACCAGGCCGCGTGGCCGTTCCAGGCCGATGCGCGCGAACGTCGCCGGCGATGCCAGTTGCGCGTGCAGCTTTCGCAGTTCGGACGGGGCCGCGGACACGACCGGAATCTCGGCCAGCAGCGGCTGCCCGATCCCGGATTTGACTTCGATGCGGTCAAGTTCCAGCGCGGATGCCGGCAACGACACGGCCAGCGCGGCAAACACAGACAACGACACTCTTCGCAGCATCCTGGCCACGTCCCCGATTCGTCCTTGCCTGCACTGTAAGCGTCGACAGCCGCCGTTTTCAAGCCGGATGCGGCACGCCAGCGTGACCGCGCGCACATTCACGCAACACCGGCTGCGGCTATCCCCGACTCGCCGCAGCGCTCCCCCACGGCCGCCCAGTCCACCGGAACACCAGCAGGTACGCCCCCGTCGCCCACACCAGCGCCGCCGCCCAGCCGGCGAGGATGTCGGAGGGAAAATGCACGCCCAGGTACACGCGCGACAGGCCGACCATCGGCACGAACACCGCCATCGCCGCGACCACCGGCCAGCGCCAGCGGGTGGGCCAGGCCAGCAGGACGAGCACGGCGGCCAGCGTCATCGAGCCCATCGCGTGGCCGCTGGGGAAGCTGAAGTTGTGCTCCGGCGCGATCGATTCCCACAGGCTGGGCCGGTCGCGGGCGAAGGCCTGCTTGGCGACGACGTTGAGCAGGCCGGAGCCACCGGTGGCGACGGCGACGAACACGCTTTCGCGGTAGCGGCGGCGCAGGGCCAGGACCAGCACCAGGGCAATGTCGACCGGGACCACGCCGTACTGGTAGCCGATCGCGGAGAAGAACAGGAACAGCTGGTCGAACCCGGAGTTCGCCATCTGGCTGGCGGCAAGCAGGATGGGTTTGTCGAACGGAAAGCCTTCCGCCTCGCGCACTTCATCGGCCAGCTCGGCGAATCCCCACAGCGGCAGCAGCAGCCCGGCGAACAGCAGTACCAGCGGCCAGCCGTGGCGGCGCAGCAGCGACGCGCCGACGCGGGCCTCTTCGCGCAGGGCCTTCGAAGGGCGCTCGATGGGTGGCTCAGGCCGGCTCGGCGGCATGGCCGTAGCGCCGCTCGACGTAGTCGTCGACCAGGGCGACGAACTCGCGTGCGATGTTCTCGCCGCGCAGGGTCACGGACTTCTGGCCGTCGATGAACACCGGCGCGGCCGGCGCCTCGCCGGTGCCGGGCAGCGAGATACCGATGTCGGCGTGGCGCGATTCGCCCGGGCCGTTGACCACGCAGCCCATCACCGCCAGCGTCAGGTGCTCGGCGCCGGGATGGGTGATCTTCCACTCGGGCATCTTGGCGCGCACGTGTTCCTGCACGGTCTTGGCCAGCTCCTGGAAGAACTCGCTGGTGGTGCGCCCGCAGCCCGGGCACGCGGTGACCATCGGGGTGAACGCGCGCAGGCCCATGGTCTGCAGCAGCTCCTGCGCGACGACGACTTCCTGCGTGCGCGGCGCGCCGGGTTCGGGGGTGAGCGAGATGCGGATGGTGTCGCCGATGCCTTCCTGCATCAGCACCGCCAGCGCGGCGCTGGACGCGACGATGCCCTTGCTGCCGATGCCGGCTTCGGTGAGGCCCAGGTGCAGGGCGAAGTCGCTGCGCTGGGCGAGGTCGCGGTAGACGGCGATCAGCTCCTGCACGCCGCTGACCTTGCAGCTGAGCACGATGCGCTCGGGCGGCAGGCCAAGATCGACCGCGCGCGCGGCCGAATCCAGCGCGGAGCGGATCAGCGCCTCGCGCAGCACGCGGCCGGCATCCCAGGGTTCGGCGCGCCGGGCGTTCTCATCCATCAACGTGGTCGCGAGCGACTGGTCGAGCGAGCCCCAGTTGGCGCCGATGCGCACCGGCTTGCCGTACTGCAGCGCGAACTCGATCAGCTGCGCGAACTGGGTGTCGCGCTTCTTGCCGAAGCCGACGTTGCCGGGGTTGATGCGGTACTTGGCGAGAGCTTCGGCGCACGCCGGCTCGTTGGCGAGCAGCTGGTGGCCGTTGTAGTGGAAGTCGCCGATCACCGGCACCTCGATGCCCATCATCGCCAGCTTCTCGACGATGCGCGGCACGGCGGCGGCGGACTCGGGGTTGTTGACGGTGACGCGGACCAGCTCCGAGCCGGCGCGCCACAGGTCGGCGACCTGCTTCACGGTCGAGGCCACGTCGGCAGTGTCGGTGTTGGTCATCGACTGCACCACTACCGGCGCGTCGCCGCCCACGAGGATGCCGCCGATCCGCACCTGGCGGGTGTTCCGGCGCGGCGCGGGGCCGAAGGCCCAGTCGGACAGGGGCTGGACGAGGGCGTAAGCGGCGGCGGGTGTTGCGGTCATTGCTGCATTTTAGTCCGTCCGCGATTGCGCCGCCGGCTTCGTGCCCGCCCTGCCTGAACCGCAGGCCTGGTATCGCGGCTCCGGGCCTGCGACGGGCGCCGGGTATCCTGTCGCCATGCCCGGAGCCGCCATCGCCGACAACGTCCTCAGCCCCAGTCAGCTCAACGCGCTGGCGCGCAGCCTGCTGGAGGACGCGTTCCCGGTGGTGCTGGTCGAGGGCGAGATCGGCAACCTGGCACGGCCCGCGTCGGGGCACATCTACCTCACGCTCAAGGACGCGCGCGCGCAGGTGCGCTGCGCGCTGTTCAAGCCCAAGAGCCAGCGGCTGCGGTTCCAGCCGCGCGACGGCATGCGGGTGCTGGCCCGCGGGCGGCTGACGCTGTACGAGGCGCGCGGCGACTACCAGCTGATCCTCGATTCGCTGGAGGAAGCCGGCGAAGGCGCGCTGCGCCGCGCGTTCGAGGAGCTGAAGGCGAAGCTGCAGGCCGAGGGCCTGTTCGACGCCGAGCGCAAACGCCCCCTGCCCGCCTGGGTGCGCCGGCTGGGCGTGCTGACCTCGCCCTCGGGCGCGGCGGTGCGCGACGTGCTCAGCGTGCTGGCGCGGCGCTTCCCGCTGCTGGACGTGGAGGTGCTGCCGGTGCCGGTGCAGGGTGCGACGGCGGCCGCGCAGATCACGTCGATGCTGCATCGTGCGGCGGCAAGCGGCAGGTTCGACGCGCTGCTGCTCACCCGCGGCGGCGGCTCGCTGGAAGACCTGTGGGCGTTCAACGACGAGGCGCTGGCGCGGGCGATCGCCGCGTCGCCGGTGCCGGTGGTGTCGGCGGTTGGCCACGAAACCGACTTCACCCTCGCCGACTTCGCCGCCGACCTGCGCGCGCCGACGCCATCGGTGGCCGCCGAACTGCTGGTGCCCGAGCGCAGCGACCTGCGCACGCGCCTGCGCGGCCAGCAGCAGCGGCTGCAGGCGCTGCATTCGCGCCAGCTGCGCGACGCCATGCAGCGCACCGACCGCGCGGCGCTGCGGCTCAACGCGATGCGGCCGCAGGCGCGGCTGCAGCAGCTGCGCACGCGGCAACA
>DATCYC010000188.1:0-8403 GCA_036570525.1 Luteimonas sp. | reverse complement strand
CGTCACTTGATGATCTTCGCCACCACGCCGGCGCCGACCGTGCGGCCGCCTTCGCGGATCGCGAAACGCAGGCCTTCGTCCATCGCCACCGGGTTGATCAGCGTCACCGCCATCTTCACGTTGTCGCCCGGCATCACCATCTCCGTACCCTCCGGCAACGTCACCGCACCGGTGATGTCCGTGGTCCGGAAGTAGAACTGCGGACGGTAGCCCTTGAAGAACGGCGTGTGGCGGCCGCCCTCGTCCTTGCTCAGCACGTACACCTCGGCCTCGAAGTCGGTGTGCGGGGTGATGCTGCCCGGCTTGGCCAGCACCTGGCCGCGCTCCACGTCGTCACGCTTGGTGCCGCGCAGCAGCAGGCCCGCGTTGTCGCCCGCCTGGCCCTGGTCGAGCAGCTTGCGGAACATCTCCACGCCCGTGACCGTGGTCTTCTGGGTCGGACGGATGCCGACGATCTCGATTTCCTCGCCGACCTTGATGATCCCGCGCTCGATGCGACCGGTCACCACCGTGCCCCGGCCCGAAATCGAGAACACGTCCTCGACCGGCATCAGGAACGCCTTGTCCACGTCGCGCTCGGGCTCCGGGATCCAGGTGTCCAGCGCTTCCACCAGCGCCAGCACCGACGGCACGCCGATCTCCGACTCGTCGCCTTCCAGCGCCTTGAGCGCCGAACCCTTGATGATCGGGGTGTCGTCGCCCGGGAACTCGTACTTGCTCAGCAGCTCGCGGACTTCCATCTCCACCAGCTCCATCAGCTCGGCGTCGTCCACCATGTCCGCCTTGTTCAGGTAGACCACGATGTACGGCACGCCCACCTGGCGGGCCAGCAGGATGTGCTCGCGCGTCTGCGGCATCGGGCCGTCCGCGGCCGAGCACACCAGGATCGCACCGTCCATCTGCGCCGCACCCGTGATCATGTTCTTCACGTAGTCCGCGTGGCCCGGGCAGTCCACGTGCGCGTAATGGCGCGTGGTCGACTCGTATTCCACGTGCGAGGTCGAGATCGTGATCCCGCGCGCCTTCTCTTCCGGCGCCATGTCGATCTGGTCGTAGGCCTTGAACTCGCCACCGAAACGTTCCGCGCCGATCTTCGTCAGCGCCGCCGTCAGCGTCGTCTTCCCGTGGTCCACGTGACCGATCGTGCCCACGTTCACGTGGGGCTTGGTGCGCTCGAACTTACCCTTGGCCATGACTGTGCTTCTCGCTGAACTGTTGGATGACTGGATTCGGAGTGTTGGATGGAACGTTGGATCTGGCAGGTCTGGAACTTGAAGTGGTGCTCACGAATGGAATCGAACCATCGACCTCCTCCTTACCAAGGAGGTGCTCTACCGACTGAGCTACGTGAGCGATGTAGATGTGTGCGTGTCGCGTGAAGATCAATGGCAGGGCAGCAATGGAGCGGGAGACGGGAATCGAACCCGCACCATCAGCTTGGAAGGCTGAGGTTCTACCGTTGAACTACTCCCGCGACATGCGGAACCGGTTGGTGGAGGGAGGTGGATTCGAACCACCGAAGGCGTAAGCCAGCAGATTTACAGTCTGCCCCCGTTGGCCGCTTGGGTATCCCTCCGGTCGTTGATGTGCAAACCCGTGAAACAGCCCGCGATTTTGACGTGCGGGGCAATTCATGTCAACGGTGATCGCGGCTTTTGTTGTGGTGCGGCCATCGTCCCGGCCACGCCGCCCGCTCCGTTCAGGGTGCGGGCGCGGCTTCGCCCGGCAGGGCCAGCGCTTCGTCCGAGTACAGCGCCACGTGCGCCACCCCGTCGGCGCCGATCCAGCCGCGGGCCATGCCCTCGGTATTGAACGGCATCGCCACCTGGCCGTCGGCGGACAGGACGATGGCGCCGCCGTCGCCGCCGAGTGCTGGAATTTCACGGTTGATCACCGCCTCGCCCGCCTGGGCGGGGGTTTCCTCCAGATAGGCCATGCGGGCGCAAATCTCATGGGCCGCGGAGACGCGGATGTAGAACTCGCCCCAGCCGGTCCCGGACACCGCGCAACGGGCGTTGGCGTAGGTGCCGGCACCGATGATCGGCGAGTCGCCGATCCGGCCGTAGCGCTTGTCGGTCATCCCGCCGGTCGAGGTGCCGGCGGCCAGGTGGCCCTCGCCGTCCAGGGCCAGGGCACCGACGGTGCCGAAGTGCCTGGCGACCTCCGGATCGGCGTGGGCCTGCCCCGTGGCGTCCTCCTCCAGGGCCCTCTGCAGCTGCTGCCAGCGCCGCTCGGTGCGGAAATAGGCCGGATCGACCTGCTCCACGCCCCGCTCCTTCGCGAAGGCCTCGGCGCCCGCCCCGGCCATCATCACGTGCGGGGAATGCTGCATCACCTCGCGCGCCAGCAGGATCGGGTTCTTCACGTTGTGCACGCCCGCCACCGCCCCGGCCTTGCGGGTGGCGCCGTCCATCAGCGAGGCGTCCAGCTCGTTGCGGCCGTCGTGGGTGAACACCGCGCCCTTGCCGGCGTTGAACAGCGGATTGTCCTCGAGCACGGTGATCGCGGCGGTCACCGCGTCCAGCGCCGGCTTGCCGGCGGCCAGCTCGGCGTGGCCGGTGCGCAAGGCCAGGGTGATCGCGGCGCGCAGCGCGGCTTCATCGGCTTCGCTCGTACCCTCGCGCTGGAGACCGGCGCCGCCGTGGATCACCAGCATCGTCGCGGGCGCCTCGACGGCCAGGGCCGGGGCGGTGGCGAACAGCAGCAGGGCGGCACACAGGGGACGCAGCACGTTCATGTCGATCGGTTCCCGGAGTTACGGAGCGGGGATTCTAGCGGCTGGCCGCCGGCGCGGACGGATCGGCGTCACGCAGCACCAGTTCGCCGTCGGTCGCCCGGGCGATCTTTTCGAAAGCGGGCGCCTGGACCTCGAGGCCCGGCAGCCGCAGGCGGCTGTCCGCGCCGATGCCGGTCACACGCACGCCATCGACTTCCAGCGGCTGGCCGCGCTCGAGCCGCCCTGGCGCCTGCGTCGGCCGGACCAGCCAGGCGAAGCCGTCCTGTTCGCCCGGGTAGAGCCGACCGACGCCGTCGCTGTCGATGCACAGCGCCGCGCCTTCGTCGATGCCCAGCCCGGCCACGTCGGCCACGCCCTCGCCACGCAGCCTGGCGACGAAGACCACCAGGCGGCCGAGGCGGTCGCGCCTGGCGAAGTGGCTGTCGGTGATGACGTGCTCCAGGTACGGCAGGTGCAGGAAGTCGCCGACCAGGGTCACGCCGGGGTCGAACGGATCGCGCAGCGCGACTTCGGAGGTCATGCTGCCGCCGTCCATCGCGCCGTAGGCCCAGGCGCCGAGGATGGCCAGCCCCGCACTGGTGCCACCGAGCGGCTTGCCGGCGCGCACGTGGCGGTCGAGCGCGGCGGCGAGCGGCGTGCCCTTCCAGTAGCGCACGTAGTTGGACTGGTCGCCGCCGGCGATGAAGATGCCGTCGGCCGCCTCGAGCGCGGCGAGCACCGCCGGGTCGCTGGCGGCCTTGCGGTCGCTGAAGACGAAGGTCTGCGCCGAGGCGACGCCGCCGATCTGCGTGTAGAACTCGTCCTGCGCCTCGGCCGCGCCCGAGGCGCGCAGCACCACGAGGTGGCCGTGCCCGGCGCGCGCGATCATCCAGCGGAACGCGTCGAGGGGCCATTGTCCGCCACCGACCAGCAGCAGGCCCGGCTCGACCGGCCCCGGCCGGGCCGCGTCCAGGTCGCCGATCGCGTAGTAGCGGTAGCCGTCGCCTTCGGCGACCGGCGCGGGCGGCGCCGCGATCACGGCGCCAGACAGCAGGCACGCCAGCAACACGACGCAGGCGGACAGGCGCGCCGACGCGCGCGAGATGCAGCCGGACAACTTCGCAAGCAGGGGCATGCGCTGGTTTTCTCCGCGATAGTGGCGTTCGGAGAAGAAGACGAACGGATGCGCCCGCTTCCCTACCCGCTGATTACCGTGGGAGACCACCCAGGGCCTTCCCGCATCGCCGCGAATAAGCGATAACGTGACGCGATGGACGATTCCCTGGACGACTGGTTCGCACGCGAGATCCTCGTCCACGAGGGCGCGCTGGAGTCCTTCCTGCGCCGCGCCTGGCCCAACCGCGACGAAATCCACGACCTGCGCCAGGAAGCCTACGTCCGCGTCTACGAGGCTGCCGCCAGGTCCCGGCCGACGACGCCGCGGGCCTTCCTGTTCACCACCGCCCGCCACCTGGTCACCGATCGCCTGCGCCGCGGACGGGTGGTGTCGATCGAACCGGTGGGTGATCCGGCCGCCTTGAACGTCTTGTTTGATGAGGTGTCCCCGGAACGGCGCCTGGACGCACACCAGATCCTGCACCGGCTTGGGGCGGCCTTCGACCGGCTGCCGCCGCGCTGCCGCGAGGTGGTCTGGCTGCGGCGGGTCGAGGAACTGCCGCAGAAGGAGGTGGCGGCCCGGCTGGGCATCAGCCAGAAGACGGTGGAAAAGCAGGTCGCCAAGGGGGTCCGGCTGCTGGCCGGCCACTTCTACGGCAACGGACAGGCACCCGGCCCCGCGCGGACCCGCGAGCCGGAAATCGAGGACGAGGATGGACATGGCCGGCAGCATCCGGATTGAGCGCACCGCCGCGGCCTGGCTGGCCCGGCGTGACGCCGGAGGCTGGGTGGCGCGCGACCAGGCCGAACTGGACGCATGGCTGGCGGCGTCGACCGCGCATCGCGTGGCGTGGCTGCGGCTGCAGGCGGCCTGGCGCGAAAGCGGGCGACTGAAGGCCCTCGGCGCCGGGCTTCCAGCGGGCCGGGTGCCGGAGCGGAAGCAATGGGGCCCGTCGCCGCGGGCGACGCCTGCCAGTCGCACGCTCGCCGGTGGCGAACGATCCGCCCTGGACGCCGGGGCGCTGGTGTTCGCGCCGCGATCGCGCGGGGTGCAGTCCCACCTGCCCCGGCGCCTGTCCGCCGTCGCCGCGGTCGCGGTGGTTGCCATCGCCCTGGCCCTGGGCTGGCGCGTCCATTCGCCGCCGGTACATCAGGTCGCCTACGGCACCCCGGTCGGCGCGCTGGAGACCGCGTCGCTGGCCGACGGCTCCGAGGCCACCCTCAGCAGCGACAGCCGCATCGTCGTCGCACTTTCGCGCAGCGAGCGCCGCATCGACCTGCAGCGCGGCGAAGCGTTCTTCCACGCAGCAAGGGATGCCGGGCGGCCGTTCGTGGTCGCCGCGGCCGGCCACCGGGTGATCGCGGTCGGGACCCGCTTCGCGGTACGCCGCGACGCCGACGGCGTGCGCGTCGTCGTGACCGAGGGCCTGGTCCGGCTGGAGTCCGATCCCGGCAGCGGCGACCGGCGCCAGCCCACGACCCTGCTGCCGGCCGGCAGCGTGGCGCTGGCAGGCCCGGACGGAGTGGTCGTGCGGGCGGGCACCATCGATGAAGCCAGGCAGGCGCTGAGCTGGCGCGACGGCTTCCTGGCCTTCCGCGACACCTCGCTGGCCGACGCCGCGGCCGAGTTCAATCGCTACAACGCGCGCAGGATCGTCATCGCCGATCCGTCCGTCGGCGCGCTGCGGGTCGGCGGGAACTTCCGCTGGTCCAACTCGGAGGGCTTCGTGCGGCTGCTGGAACAGGGGTTCCCGGTGCGCGCCGAGTACGGCGACGCCGAGATCGTCCTGCATGCCCGCTGATCCGCGGCCGGAACCTTCCGGCGCACGGTCGCGGCGCGGGTGGGATTTGCGTCGTTCGTTCGTCAGCTAAGGGGGAGAGCGGGCACCGCCCGCACCATCCGGGGGAGGGGTCCTTTGTCCAGTCGAATCCGCATTCTTCCAATCGCCGCGGCCTGCCTGCTGGCGATGTCAGTCCACGCCCAGGCCGAGCCCGCGCCGCCGATCAACATCCCCGCCAGCGACCTGGTGACCGCGCTCGACAGCCTGGCCAGGCAGTCGGGCGCGCAGTTCATCTATCGCGCCGACCAGCTGCGCGGCGCGCGTACGCGTGGCGTGCGGGGCAACCTGCCCGCCGATGCCGCGCTCGACGAGTTGCTGGACGGCACCGGCTACGTGCCGCGGCGGGATGCGTCGGGCGCGGTGATCATCGTCAAGGGCGAGCAGCACGCGCAGGCCGCGCCGCGGCCTGTCGCGCCGCCGCCGCCTCCTCCGCCGCCAGCGCCGGCCGAACCGGAGACCACGGAGCTGCAGGCGGTGCAGGTCACCGGCTCGCGCATCCCGCGCGCGCAGATCGAAGGGCCTTCGCCGATCAGCGTGATCACCGCCGAGCAGATCAGCGCGAGCGGCTTCACCAACATGCCGGAAGTGATGAGGTCCATGACCCAGAACAACGGCGCAACCCAGAGCCCGCAGTCGATCAGCAACTCGGACTTCACCCCCGGTGCGCAACAGGTCGACCTGCGCGGCCTGGGCCCGAACCACACCCTGGTGCTGGTCAATGGCCGCCGCCTGGCCGACTTCCCCCTGCCGATGGATGGCGGGGTCAGCGCCACCGACATTTCCAGCATTCCGCTGGGCATGGTGGATCGCATCGAAGTGCTTACCGGCAGCGCCTCGGCCATCTATGGCTCCGATGCGGTTTCCGGCGTGGTCAACATCATCCTGAAAAAGCAGGCCGACGGCCTGACCATCAATTTCCGCTACGGCGACACCGAGCTTGGCGGCGGCGAATCGTACAACCTGACCCTGGCTGGCGGCTTCTCGCGTGGCGGCCTGAACGCGGTGATGGGCGTTGAGCTGAACGAGCAGAAGCCGCTGTGGGGCTACCAGCGCGATCGCCAGGATTCGTCCCGCGACATCGTCGATTTCGACAATTACTACAGGCCGTTGGATTACTTCGCCCGCAGCGACTGGTACGACACCTGGCTCGACCCCGGCGAAGCGACCTGCAACGCCCCGGGCAATCGCGATTCGTACTACGTCACCGACAACCGCTACGGCGAATCCTACTGCGGCAGCGATTCCGCCGCCGCACTGCAGACCATCGTCCACCACCGCCGCGGCATCACCGCCTACGGCTCCTTCAGTTACGCCTTCGGCGGCGGCACGGAATGGTTCGCCGACGTGCAGCTGGGCTACCAGAAAATGGAGCAGCTCGGCCGCTTGCCCACCTGGGAAACGGCGCAGACCGATGCCATCACCGACTACTTCTTCAACCAGAGCACCGGCCAGCTCGAGTGGTGGCGCCGCCGGTTCACGCCCCAGGAGCTGGGTGGCGTGCAAAACAGCTTCACCAAAACCACGGGCAAGACCATCGGCCTCAGCACCGGCTTTCGCGGCAGTTTCGCCCAGGACTGGGATTACGAAGCGGCGTTGAGCTACTCGCGGTACAAGGCGAAGGTAGCCTGGCCGCGCATCATTGCCGACGTGGCCAACGACTTCTTCATGGGGCCGCAACTGGGCACGGATGGCGATGGCTATCCCATTTATGGCGGCGACCTGGACCGCTTCTACACGCCGCTGACCACCGCACAGCTCGACTCGATGCTGGCGCACATCGTGTACAACCCCGAGTCGCACAACGAGACGCTGTCGTTCTCGGTGACCAATGCGAGCTTGTTCAACCTGCCCGGCGGCGCAGCGGGAATTGCCGCGACGGCCGAATTCGGCAACCAGGGCTACGACCTGAACACCGACCCGAAGGCCACCGGCGACTCCTTCTACTACTGGGGCTGGAAGGACCAGGATGGCCACGGCAGCCGCAACCGCTGGGCGCTTGCCAGCGAACTGCGCATGCCGGTGCTCGACAGCCTGAACCTCAGCGTGGCCGGTCGCTATGACCAGTACCGCTATTCCGGCCGCACCCAGAGCAAGTTCACCTACAGCGGCGGCCTGGAATGGCGGCCCATCGACACGCTGCTGGTCCGCGGATCCTACGGCACCGCATTCCGCGCGCCGGAACTGCACCACCTGTACGCCGGCCAGGGTTCCGTGGACAGCGGCGGCATCGACTACTACCGCTGCGCCACCGAGCAGCCGGATGTCCCGTTCGAAGACTGCGATTTCTCAAACGAGGGTTTCCAACTGGATCGGAGCGGCGACATGACATTGGAGCCCGAAACCAGCACTTCCTGGACCGCGGGCGTGGTGTGGTCGCCGATGCCGGAGCTGGATTTCACCCTGGACTGGTACGACATCGAGATGCGCAACCAGACGCAGTCGCTGAGCGTGAACAAGATCCTGCAGGACGAATACGACTGCCGCCTGGGCATCGACGAGGATCCCGGTTCGCAGTTCTGCGCCGACACCATCGCGCGCGTCGTGCGCAGCGGTGCCGACAACCACATCGCCTCGGTCCATGGCGGCTACGTGAACATCGGCATGGAAAGGACCAGCGGCCTGGATGCCAGCGCCAACTACCGCCTGGAAACCGGTGCCGGCACGTTCCGCTTTAGCGCCAACTACACCAGGGTGAACTCGCACGAACGCAAGGATGCTCCCGATGCGGCG
>DATCYC010000187.1:0-2242 GCA_036570525.1 Luteimonas sp. | reverse complement strand
GGATGTCGCCCTGCTGCTTCAGCGCATCGGCCTTCATCGCGTCGTTGAGCGGGCCCATCGACCAGCCCTCGCCGAAGATCTCCAGGGTCACGCCCTGCTTCGTGTCGCCCATGCCGCGGCCGTCGGCGATCAGCGATTCGGTCGCCCAGCTGAGCACGTTGATGAAGCCCGGCGCCACCGCGCGACCGCCCGCGTCCAGCACCTGGTCGGCTGCTGCCTCGCTGTCGGGCGGCAGGAGCGCGGCAATGCGGTCGCCGCGCACGGCAACGTCGACGCGGCGCGGCGCGGCACCGCTGCCGTCGTACACCGTGCCGTTGCGCACCAGCAGGTCGTAGCGTTCGACGGTCGTGGGCGCGTCGGCGACCGGGTTCGTGCCGCACGCGGCAAGGGCGAGCGCGAGCAGGGCGGGCGTCATGCGTTGCATCGGCGGTGCTCCTTCATGGATCGGGTCGGGGGAGTGCGCGGATCGGCCGGTCCAGCCGCCACAGCAGCGCGGCCGCGACTACCGCCAGCCCCGCCAGCAGCAGGAAGAAAGCCGGATGGTCGACCCTCGACCACAGCATGCCGACCACGCCGGCCAGCAGGCTGCCGCTGAAGATCGCGAGGAACCACGACGCGACCGTGGTCGCGCCCAAGCGCGGTGGCGCCAGCTTCGCGAACAGGCCAAGGCCGGTAGGCAGGATGTACAGCTCGCCGAAGGTCAGGATCACGAAGAACGCGACCAGCCACGCCCAACTCACGCGCGTGTCGCCGGCCAGCGCCGTGACCGCGGCAAGCAGCACGTAGGCGACCGCGACCACCAGCGCACCGATCGCCATGCGCGTCGCAGGCGAGCTTTCGCGCCCTCGGTCCGCGCGGCGGCGCCAGGCCATCAGCAGCAGCGGCGTCATCGAGATCACCAGCAGCGGGTTGAGCGACTGGAACCAGGTCATCGGGATGGTGAAGCCGAGCAGCACGCGGTCCACCCCGGTGTCGATCCACAGCGGCAGCGTGTTGCCGATCTGCTCGTAGGCGCCACGGAAGATCGTCGCCGCGATGCCGACGCCCAGCAGCAGCCACCAGATCCGGCGATGGCTCGCGCGCGCGTCCTGCACGGCGGCGACGGGTGGCGCCAGCCGCTGCGGCTCCGGCGGCAGGTAGCGCCTGCCGGCGAGGTAGATGACCAGCCCGAGGAACATGCCCACGCCCGCCGCGCCGAAACCGTAGTGCCAGCCGTAGAGCTCGCCGAGCGTGCCGCACACCAGCGGCGCGAGCAGGCCGCCGACGTTCAGGCCGACGTAGTAGACGTTGTAGGCGCGGCCGCGGCGCGGATCATCGGCGGCGTAGAGGTCGTTGATCTGGCTCGGCAGGCTGGGCAGGAACAGCCCGTTGCCCAGCGCGATCGTCGCCAGCGCGACGTAGAACATCGGCTCGAACGCCATCACGAAATGGCCGATGGCCATGATGCTGCCGCCGATCACCACCGCGTTGCGCTTGCCCAGCCAGCGATCGGCGATGGCGCCGCCGAGGATCGGCGTGAAGTACGCCATCGCGGTGTAGGTGCCGTAGATGAAGGACGCCTTGTCCTGCGCGAACAGCAGCTGCTTGGTCATGTAATAGACCAGCAGCGTGCGCATCCCGTAGTAGGAGAACAGCTCCCACATCTGGGTCAGGAACAGGATCGTCAGCCCGCGCGGCTGGCCAAACCAGGTTTTCTCGGCCCCTGCGTTCACGACGCGGCCTTCGCGCCCCAGACCTCGTCGCCGCAGGAGATATGGCCGTCCTCGTAGCGCACCGAGGGCGTGCGGTCGGCGGCGAGGAAGATCGGGCCGTCGAGGTCGACCACGTCGCAGAACTGCCCGAGCACGAACGCCGGCGCCGCGGCCAGGCTCGTGCCGCACATGTTGCCGACCATCACCCGCTTGCCAAGCTCGCGCGCGCGCCGGGCCATCAGCAGGCCTTCGGTGAGGCCGCCGCACTTGTCGAGCTTGATGTTGATGACGTCGAAGTTGTGGTGGCGCGCTTCGAGCTCGGCGAGATCGAGGATGCTTTCGTCGGCGGCGAAAGGCAGCACCCGCTCGATGCCGTCGAGCTCGTCCTCGCGGCCGCGCGCGCAGGGCTGTTCGAGCAGCGACACGCGTGCCTCGACCAGCGCCGGCAGCAGCGCCGGCAGGGTGGCCGCACCGTGTCCCTGGTTGGCGTCGACGCCGATCCACGGATCCGGGCAGCGCGCACGTACCGCACGTACGCGCGCGGCATCGAG
>DATCYC010000186.1:0-7286 GCA_036570525.1 Luteimonas sp. | reverse complement strand
GTCGCGCACCGCGGGGTGACCAAGCTGGAGATCGTCGGCTCGATGCACGAACGCAAGGCGCGCATGTTCGACCTGTCCGATGCGTTCGTCGCCCTGCCCGGCGGCTTCGGCACGCTCGACGAGATGTTCGAGATGCTCACCTGGCGCCAGCTCGGCCTGGGCAGCAAGCCCTGCGCCTTCCTCGACGTCGACGACTTCTACGACCCGCTGCTGGCGATGATCGACCGCATGGTCGCCGAGCGCTTCCTGCACCCCGACCAGCGCGCCGACCTGTGGCACGGCGACGACATCGACGGGCTGTTCGCGTGGCTGCGCGACTACAAGCCGGCGCAGGCTTCGAAGTGGCTGGACGCCAAGCATCGCCGCGAACTGCGCTGACGCGCACCTTCCCTGCGTGAATGCCGCCGCACGCCGGTCTGGCGCGTGCATCGCGCCATCGTGTAGCATCGCGCCCCTTGTTCGCCGAGGGACAACGACCATGCGGATCGAAACCGCCGCCTGAAGCCCCGCGCTTCCCCTGCCCCCCGGGCCGGGTCCCTGCCGTGTCCGCCTTCCGGGCGGGCCTTTCGTGCCCCCGCACGCCGCGCCGCCACGGCGCCAACCTCGGAATCCAACCCCATGCCCCCTGTCGCCTTCCGCGCCAGCAAGGCCGCGATCGCGTTCATCCTGGTGACCGCGATGCTCGATGTCCTGTCGATGGGCATCGTCATCCCCGTGCTGCCGACGCTGATCGAGCAGTTCACCGGCTCCAACGCCCGCGCCGGCATCATCAACGGCGTGTTCGTCGCCCTGTGGGCGCTGATGCAGTTCCTCGCCTCGCCGGTGATCGGCTCGCTGTCCGACCAGCATGGCCGGCGCCCGGTGATCCTGGTTTCCACCGCCGGCCTGGCCATCGACTACGTGCTCATGGCCCTGGCGCCGGACCTGTGGTGGCTGGCGCTGGGTCGCATCATCGCCGGCGTGACCTCGGCCAGTTTCACCACCGCCTTCGCCTACATGGCGGACATCACCGAGCCCGAGCACCGGGCACGCGGCTACGGCCTGATCGGCGCGGCGTTCAGCGCCGGCTTCGTCGCGGGTCCGCTGCTGGGCGGCGTGCTGGGCGAATGGTCGCCACGCGCGCCGTTCTGGGCTGCGGCGGCGCTGAGCGGCGTCGCGTTCCTGTATGGCGCCTTCGTGCTGCCGGAATCGTTGCCGCCCGAACGGCGCATGGCATTTTCGTGGAAACGCGCGAACCCGCTCGGTGCGCTGCGCCTGCTGCGCTCGCACCCGGAGCTCACCGGCCTTGCCGGCGTCAACTTCCTGCTCTACTTCGCCCACCACGTGTTCTCGGCGGTGTTCGTGCTCTACGCCGGCTATCGCTACGGCTGGAGCGCGTGGCAGGTCGGCGTGCTGCTGGCGTTGGTCGGCGTGCTCGACATGATCGTGCAGGGCACGCTGGTCGGGCCGCTCGTCAAGCGCTTCGGCGATCGCCGGGTGATGACCACCGGGCTATGCTTCGGCGCGGTCGGCATCGCCTGCATGGGCCTGGCGCCGACCGGACTGCTGTTCACGCTGGCCATGCTGCCCAACGCGCTGTGGGGACTGGCGATGCCGACCATCCAGTCGCTGATGACCCGACGCGTGTCCGAATCCGAGCAGGGCCAGCTGCAGGGCGCCAACAACAGTGTCGGCGCGATCGCCGGCGTGCTGTCGCCGCTGTTCTTCGGCGCCGTGTACTCCATCTCGGTGGGCCCCGAGGCGTGGCTCCCACACCCCGGCGCCGCATTCCTGATCGCGTCGCTGGTGCTGTTCGGCGCGGCGACCATCGCCTGGCGCGTGGCACTGCGCGCGCGCGTGGCGGCAGCGGTCGCGCCCTGAGTTCCAGTGCCGTTCAAGATGCGCACCGGTTCCGGCGCGCGCCTTGACGTCAAAGCAACGGGCGACGGCGGATATTGGCGCTACCTGGCCCGGGAACACGTCGATGCCACGGATCGCAACAAGCGCCCGGGCATGGACGGGGCTCCAGGATCTGGCACGCGAATACCGGAGCACCGCAATGAGCAACCACCGCGATCGCAAGGATCTCCCGGCCGAGGACGACCGCAACCGTCCTCCCGAAACCCCCGAGCACCGCAAGCACCGCAAGCAGCACGAAAGCGACAACCAGGACGAGGCGCTGGACGAGACCTTCCCGGCCAGCGATCCGATCTCGCCGTTCGTCCCCGCCAAGACACCCGACTGAGCGCGTCACTGGCATCGCGTGCCAGTGATGGGCGGCCCGCGCGGCTGAGCCACGATCGCCTGCGGCTCCCTGCCTGGAGAACGGCCACGCAACTTCTTGCGCCCGGTTGATCTGCACAGGTGCCCGCACCGTGTCGATTGCCGAAGCCCTGCTTCGTCATGTCCATTGAAGCGTGGCTACCCCGGATTGGCACGAATCGACGTGACCCTGGCTGATCCATGTGGCCCTTGCGCCGCAAAAGCGACGATGCTTTGATCGTTCGCCATGACCACGACAGACATCCATCGCACGATCGAGGCGGTATGGCGCATCGAATCGGCCAAGCTGATCGCCGCGCTCGCGCGCATGGTCCACGACGTGGGCCTGGCCGAGGAACTGGCGCAGGACGCGCTGGTCGCCGCGCTGGAGCGCTGGCCCGAAACGGGCGTGCCGGACAACCCGGCCGCCTGGCTGATGACCACCGCCAAGCGTCGCGCGATCGACCGCCTGCGCCGCAGCAAGCTGCAGTGGAGCAAGCACGCGGAAATAGCGCGCGAACTGGAGGAGCAGCAGGACATGGCCGCGTCCGGACTCGACGACAGGCTCGACGACGACATCGGCGACGACCTGCTGCGTCTGGTGTTCACCGCCTGCCATCCGGTACTGCCGCGCGAAGGCCGCATCGCACTGACCCTGCGCCTGCTCGGCGGCCTGTCGACCGACGAGATCGCGCGCGCCTTCCTCGTGCCCGAACCGACGATGGCCCAGCGCATCGTGCGCGCCAAGCGCACGCTGTCGGACAAGCAGGTGCCGTTCGAGGTGCCGCGCGGCGACGACCGGCTCGAACGCCTGGCCTCCGTTCTCGAGGTCATCTACCTGGTTTTCAACGAAGGCTATGCGGCCACCGCCGGCGACGACTGGCTGCGCCCGGCGCTGTGCGACGAAGCGCTGCGCCTGGGCCGCATCCTGGCCGGCCTGGCGCCGCGCGAACCCGAAGTGCACGGCCTGCTGGCGCTGATGGAACTGCAGGCCTCGCGCAGCAAGGCGCGCGTGGCTCCGAACGGCGAACCGGTCCTGCTGCTCGACCAGGACCGCGCACACTGGGACCGGCTGCTGATCCGCCGCGGGCTGGCCGCGCTGGAGCGTGCCGAGGCGCTCGGCGGCGCCGACGGCAACTACGCGCTGCAGGCGGCGATCGCGGCCTGCCATGCCCGCGCAACCCGGGCCGAAGATACCGACTGGCCGCGAATCGTCGCCCTGTACGGCACGCTGGCGCAGCGGTATCCCTCGCCTGTCGTCGAACTCAATCGCGCGGTGGCGATCTCGATGGCGTCCGGCGCGGAAGCGGGCCTGTCGGCAGTGGATGCGCTGTTGGATGAGCACGCGTTGCGCGACTACCACCTGCTGCCCAGCGTCCGCGGCGAACTGCTGCGCCGACTCGACCGTCGCGTCGAAGCGCGCGCGGAATTCGAACGCGCCGCCGGCATGACCCGCAACGCGCGCGAGCGCGAGCTGCTGCTGGCCAAGGCGCGCGACTGCGCCTGATGCCTACACCCCAGCCCCTCTCCCGCCTGCGGGAGAGGGAGGCGCGCAGCGCCGGGTGAGGGTTTGGCTTTTCGTCAGACAACTGGCATGCCAGATACGCAACGACCTGACGCACCCTCACCCCAACCCCTCTCCCGCAAGCGGGAGAGGGGCTCCGTACTGGTTACTGCGAGGCGGCCGTGGCCTCCTGCGCAATCGCCTCGACCTGGATCCGCAGCGTCACCTCCATGCTGAACCCGTAGTCCTTGCCGGCGGCCATGCCGAACTCGTCGCGCTGGATCGTCGCCAGCGCGTCCGCGCCGCACAGCTCGCGCTTGAGCATTGGGTGCGGCATGCACTTGAAGCTCCTGATCTCCAACTCGACCGGACGGGTCACCCCATGCAACGTCAGTTCGCCGACCACGCGCGTGGGCTTGCCGTCAACGAAATCCCGTAGCTGGCCCGTGTAGGTGGCCTGCGGGTACTTCGTAGCGTCGAACAGCTCCGCGCCCCGCGCGTGCTCGTTGAGCTTGTCGTGGCCGAAATCGATGCTGGCCATGTCGACCACCACCTCCACCGCGCCGGTACCGGCGGCCCTGTCCAGCGCGATCTCGCCGCTGCTGCGGTTGAACTTGCCACGCCACACCGACAGCCCTGCCAGGTGGTCGGCCTCGAAGCTGGGAAAGGTGTGCTCGGGATCGATGTCGTAATGGACGGTGGCCGCGGTGGCCGTGCCAGCCATGGCGAGCAGGACCGCGAGCGCCGTGGAAACGGAGCGGAATCGAATGTTCATCGTCGTCCTCCGCCGGATTGCCGGGATTCCACTGAACGACGAGCGCGGCGGTTGGAAATCGACAATCTCGACCACGACGACTCGCATTCGCCGCCGTCCCGTCCGACACTATCGTCCTGCTCCCGACCACGAGAGGCGACAGTCCATGGCGATGCCCGACACCACCATCTACCACAACCCCGCCTGCGGCACCTCGCGCACCACGCTGGGCCTGATCCGCGACGCGGGCATCGAACCACGCGTGATCGAGTACCTCAAGGATCCACCCGACCGGGCCACCCTGACCGGCCTGATCGCGAAGATGGGCGTCCCGGTGCGCGAGGTGCTGCGGACCAAGGCCGATCCGTACACCGAGCTCGGCCTCGACGACCCGGCCCTGGGCGACGACGCCCTGATCGACGCGATGCTGGCGCATCCGATCCTGATCAACCGGCCGATCGTGGTGACCCCGCTCGGCGCGCGCCTGTGCCGTCCGGCGGACAGCGTGCTCGAACTGCTGCCCGCGAAAGGCTGAGCAGGACGATGTGCCTGATCGCCCTGGCCTGGCGCGTGCACCCGCGCTTCCCGCTGGCCCTGATCGCCAACCGCGACGAGGCCCACGCACGGCCGACCGCGGCGGCAGGCTTCGACCCCGACGCGCCGGATGTCTACGGCGGGCGCGACCTTGTCCAGGGCGGCAGCTGGCTTCAGGTTTCCACGCGCGGGCGGCTGGCCGCGGTGACCAACGTCCGCGCCGGCATCGCCGACGAAGCGGCGCCGCGTTCGCGCGGCGCGCTGGTGCGCGATTTCGTTCGCGGCGAAAGCGGGGCCGACACGTCCCTGCAGGCACTCGCGCCGGTGGCAGCCGAGTTCGGGCGCTTCAACCTGCTGGCCTGGGACGGGAACGACCTGGTGTTCGCCAGCAATCATCCGGGCTTTGCCAGCTTTCCGGTGGAGCCGGGGCTGCATGCGATGTCGAACGGCGCGTTCGACGCACCCTGGCCGAAAAGCGCACACGCGACGCGGGCGCTGGAGGCGTGGCTGCGGTCGCCTGCCGCGTCGGCGCCGACGATGCCCGGCATCGATGCGCTGGCGCCGCTACTGGATGCGTTGGCGGACGTCCATGTCGCGCCGGATGAGGCGCTTCCCGATACCGGCGTCGGGCTCGGGCTGGAACGGATGCTGTCGCCGGCGTTCGTGCGTGATGCGCGCTATGGGACGCGTTGCAGCAGCGTGGTGCTGGTCGGTGATGGCGGGATCGTGTTTGTCGAGCGGCGCTTCGGGGCGGATGCCGTGCCGCTGGGAGAGAGCGTCGTCCATCTCTAGCGGGAACTGGCAACGCAGCGCGCCGGGGCGTTGTTGACTACCTCCTGTTCCCAGCCATTCTCCGCGCGTACGGCCACGGTGCCGCCGATGCAGGCACGGGATTCTCCGTCGCGGCGGGCGCTGCTCGGGCCTGGCAGGCTCACCGGTTCGAGCGTGGGCAATGCCTTGGTCGGCGCGGGCTGGTTCGCGGCGATCGTGGCCTGCGCGGAATTCGCTTCGGCAGCGGCCGGCGCTTCGTCGTTTTCGGCGGCGGCCGCTTCGACTGCGCCGCCGGGCGGCTCGGCTGCATCATCGCCACCGAACAGTGCCGCGCCCAGGGCATTGGCGATCAGCACGCCCAGCGTTACCGCCAGCAACATCGGCAGGAAGAACGACCACGGCGTAAGCGCCCTGAATTCATCCAGGTTCATCAACCACCCTCCCCTCGCCCGCAGCGCGAGCGCTGGCCGCGAGCCTAGCGCACGCGCTGCGACGGCGTATTCACATCAGGAAATGGGAATACGGGCAGTTGCGGACACTTGCTGCCGGATTACGTCCGGCATCGCGCGTATGCGATTGAACCGCAACGACGGCGATGCGTTTGCAGCGCACAAAAGTAGAAGGCCCAGTCTGCCGGATTGCTCCGATCGGCTGAGCCTTCTGTTGCCGAAGCGATTGCTTCCGGCTTTCGCCTTCCGCTTTTTCTTCGACGCGTGCAGGTTATCGCGGTGGCCGTTAGCAGGATGTAAAACAGGCCGACCGCTCGTCGGCATGTCGTCGGCACGTCGTCAGACACGAGGCGCGGCATTCACCACGGCCACCAGCCGCGCCCGGAGCCGGCGTAGCGGTCGGCCGCGCGTTCGAAGCGGTTGCGCGCGCTGATGCCGCCGCACAGCAGGTACAGCGGCAGGAACAGCGGACCGAGCACCATGTACTGGTAGACGTGCGCGCGCTCGTGGTCGGCGAGCACGATCGGCGGTTCGTCTGCGTGGCCTGCATTGTGTGCATAGGTCATGCACGGCGAGTCGAGCGAATCGCCCGTGTGCAGGATCACGTTGCCCAGCGTGATCGCGCCGCCCGGGCCCCACGGCCAGCGGTGGAAGACGATCGCGAGGTCGCGCCCGCGCGCGTGCATGTGCGCGCCGAACGGCAGGCCGATCAAGCCAAGCAGCAGACCGGCGACGGTGTTGGGCAGCGTCCACGCCATCCCCAGCAACTGCACTGCGCGCAGCGCGACGCGCGGCATGCCGGGCCCGGCATGCGCTGCGTTCAATCGTTGCCTTCGGGCATCAGCAGCCACAGGATCACGTAGACCAGGATGCCGGGGAACGCGGCCGAAGCTACCGACACGATGACGTAGATCGCCCGCAGCAGCGTCGAGTTCCAGCCGTAGCGATGGGCGATGCCGCCGACGACGCCGGCCAGGACGCGGTCGTTGATCGATCGGGTGAAGCGCTTGGGTTCGTTCATCGCGGGAAAGGC
>DATCYC010000185.1:0-3333 GCA_036570525.1 Luteimonas sp. | reverse complement strand
TGTCCTGACTCGGGCGCGCGCCATCCATGGCGCGCTTGTCGCGGCCCCCGGCCGCCAGGACACGGCTCACCCTGGCGTAGCCATCGGCGCTTCGGTTGAAGCTGTGTAGGTCGGGGCTACGTCCCCGACGGCTCTTGATCTTTGGTTGCTGGAAGAAGCATCGACAACGAATCGCCCGACGCGGCGTCCCGACCGGGGGATGCGGAAAGCAGGCCATGGATGGCCTGCGGCGGCGAGTCAGGCATGGACGCCTGCCGAGCCGGGGAGCATGCCCCGGTCGGGACGCCGCTGTGTCCGAAGCCCGCGCACAGACCATCCGCTTGGGGGCGCCACTTTCCTCATATGGGAGAAGAGCCAAAAAAACACCCGGCGCAAGGTCGGGTGTCGGGGTTTGGTGGGCCGTCAAGGATTCGAACCTTGGACCTATTGATTAAGAGTCAACTGCTCTACCAACTGAGCTAACGGCCCCGAACGCGAATAATAACGCAGCCTTGCGCCGCGCGACAACGATTTTTCGCCACCCGCAATCATCGCGGTAGGCGTGCAGTCATCGCGGCGTCCTGCCATCGGGCTGCGGAATTGGGGTGGCTGAGGGGACTCGAACCCCCGACATCTGGAATCACAATCCAGGACTCTAACCAACTGAGCTACAGCCACCATTTGAAGCGTTTCGGAAGACCCGTTCCGTGGGCTTTCCGCCGGCATCCCGGTCGCGGATGCCCGTGTTCCGATGCCGCGGCCAAACCGGGTGGACCCGGTGGTATGGCGCGCCCGGCAGGACTCGAACCTGCAACCACCGGCTTAGAAGGCCGGTGCTCTATCCGGTTGAGCTACGGGCGCCAAGGCGCATGATAGCGGGCCGGACAGGGTCGTCGGCGGATGGTCGGGGTAGAGGGATTCGAACCCCCGACATCCTGCTCCCAAAGCAGGCGCGCTACCAGACTGCGCTATACCCCGGTGCCGCACGGTTGGTTCGGGTTCCCCGGCCTGTGCCACGCCCGCGGAAGGCCGGCCATTGTCCGGAGCGGGCGATGCGCTGTCAACGCGAACACGCCCGTTCCGGCTGGCGGCCGGGCCCGGAATCAGCGAAACTAGACCGTTCCGCCGTCCGGGCGGGCTGCCGGCTGCCTTGGCGCCGAGTGCGCCGCCCGGTACCGGTTTCCATCATCAACCCCGCGAAGGCCTCGCGGGCTGCAGGAGTGGGTATGCCAGCTGTAGATACGCGTGCGTCGGTTGAATCCCTGGGCAATCTCGAGCGCCGCATGACGTTCCGCCTGCCGGCGGAGCGCCTGGAGGACCAGGTCGGCGGGCGCCTGCGCGAGATCGCGCGCACGGCCCGGATCAAGGGTTTCCGCCCCGGCAAGGTGCCGGCGAAGGTCATCGAGCAGCGCTTCGGCAAGCAGGTGCGCGACGAAGTCCTGGACGGCCTGCTGCGCGAGGGCTTCGACGCGGCCGTGCGCGACAACGAGCTGCGCCTGGCCGGCAGCCCGCGCATCGAGCCCAGCGAGGACGGCGGCGACAAGGAACTGGCCTACGTGGCCACGTTCGAAGTGGTGCCCGACTTCGGCGAGATCGACGTATCCAAACTCAGCGTTACCCGCAGCACGGCCGAGGTGACCGAGGCCGACATCGACCGCATGATCGAGAACCTGCGCATGCAGCGCCGCAGCTGGACCGCGGTGACGCGCCCGGCGCAGGCCGAGGATGCGGTGGACGTGGAAACCTGGTCGCAGGTCGGCGACGAGCGCCTGCCGGCCGAAGGCGCCGAGCGCGGCGTGACCGTGATCGGCACCGGCGGCATGTACCCGGAGATCGAGAACGCACTGGTCGGCATGGCCAAGGGCGACGAGAAGACCGTCGACGTCACCTTCCCGGCCGACTGGCGCGTGGCGCAGCTGGCCGGCAAGTCGGCGCAGGTGCACGTGAAGATCGAGCAGGTGTCCGAGCAGGTGCTGCCCGAGGCCGACGAGGCGTTCATCCGCAGCTTCGGCGTCAAGAGCGGCGAGCTGGAGCAGTTCCGCACCGACATCCGCAGCAACCTGGAGCGCGAGCTCAAGGGCGCGCTGATGAATCGCCTGCGCCGCGCCGTCGGCGAGGAGCTGGTCGCGGCCTACAAGGACGTGGAGATGCCGCCGAAGCTGGTCGAGAACGAAGCCCGTTCGATGCTCCAGCAGGCCGTCGAGCAGGCCCGCCGTCAGGGCCAGAAAGCCGAAGTCCCCGAGAACGGGCACGAAGGCTTCATGGACGCCGCGCGCAAGCGCGTGCTGGTCGGCCTGGTGGTGGGCGAGGTGGCCCGCCGCAACGAGCTGCGGCTGGATCCCAAGCGCCTGAACGAGACGCTGCAGCTGATCGCCTCGACCTACGAGGAGCCCGACCAGGTCGTTGAGTTGTACCGCAACGACCCCCAACTGATGTCGGGACTGCAGAACCGGGTGATGGAAGAGCAGGTGATCGACTGGGTCGCCGAGCGCGCCCAGCACACCGAGCAGGCCATGACCTTCCAGGAAGCGATCGGGAGTTGAACCAAGTGAGCCACGAAACCAAAGCCTTGAACCTCGTCCCCATGGTGGTCGAACAGACCAGCCGTGGCGAACGCGCCTACGACATCTACTCGCGCCTGCTCAAGGAGCGGGTGATCTTCCTCGTCGGCGCCATCGACGACCACATGGCCAACGTGATCGTGGCGCAGATGCTGTTCCTCGAGGCGGAAAACCCCGAGAAGGACATCAGCCTGTACATCAACTCGCCGGGCGGCGTGGTCACCGCGGGCATGTCGATCTACGACACCATGCAGTTCATCAAGCCCGACGTGAGCACGATCTGCATCGGCCAGGCGGCGAGCATGGGCGCGCTGCTGCTGGCCGCCGGCGCCAAGGGCAAGCGCTACGCGCTGCCCAACTCGCGGGTGATGATCCACCAGCCGTCCGGCGGTTCGCAGGGCCAGGCGACCGACATCGAGATCCAGGCGCGCGAGATCCTGACCCTGCGCCAGCGCCTGAACGAGATCCTGTCCCGGCACACGGGGCAGTCGTTCGAGACCATCGCCAACGACACCGAGCGCGACAACTTCAAGAGCTCCGAGGCGGCCCGGGAATACGGGCTGGTCGACGAGGTCCTGGAGCGTCGTCCGGACGAGTCGATCCAGCCGTCCTAACTGGCTGATTTCATTGATGCATCGGGCGCTCCGCCCCCGCGTTTGCGGGAGCGGACGCTATGCTATTCTCAAACTGCAATCCGCGAAGATCGACCAAAAGGCATGACCGAAGACCGACAAGGCCGTTCCGGCGACAGCAGCAAGATCCTGTATTGCTCGTTTTGCGGGAAGAGCCAGCA
>DATCYC010000184.1:0-2984 GCA_036570525.1 Luteimonas sp. | reverse complement strand
GCGGTCAGCCTGCTGGTGCTGTGCTACGCGCAGGCGGCCAGCTATTTCGACCAGCCAGGCGGCGGCTACCTGTACGCGCGCGAGGCGTTCGGGCCGTTCGTCGGTTTCGAGGTGGGCTGGATGCTGCTCATCACCCGCGTAGCCAGCGCCGCGGCGCTGTCGAACGGCCTGGCCGAGGCGGTCACGCACTTCTGGCCGACCGCGGCCAGCGGCGGCGTGCGGATCGCGATCATCGTCGGCTCGCTCGCGTTCCTGGTCGCGGTCAACGTGGTCGGCGTGCGCGCCGCCGCGCGCACCGGCGTGTTCCTGGCGATCGCCAAGGTGCTGCCGCTGCTGATGTTCGTCGGCATCGGCGCGATGTACGTCGACATGTCGCTGGCCACGCCGCTGGCCGGGCCGATACCGCTGGACGACCTCGGCAGGGCCGCGCTGCTGCTGCTGTTCGCCTACGCCGGCTTCGAGAACCTGCCGGCCGCCGCGGGCGAGTACAGCAACCCGCGCCGCGACGTGCCGTTCGCGATGCTGATGATGATCGCCTCGGTGACCCTGCTCTACTTCGCGGTGCAGTGGGTGGCGCTGGGCACGCTGCCCGGGCTGGCGCAGTCGCAGACGCCGCTGGCCGACGCCGCGGCCACGTTCGGCGGCGGCTGGCTGGCGCTGGTGCTGACCGTGGGTGCGGCGGTGTCGATCCTGGGCACCAACAGCAACACGGTCATGCTTGGACCGCGCTACCTGCACGCAATGGCGATGGACGGTTACGGCCCGGCTGCGCTGGCGAAGATCCATCCGCGCTTCCGCACCCCGGCGCTGGCAATCATCACCGTTGGCGTGCTGTCGCTGCTGCTGGCGCTGTCAGGCTCGTTCGTGCAGCTGGCGCTGCTGTCGGTGGTCGCGCGGCTGTGCACCTACATCGGTACGTCCGTGTCGGTGCTGGTGCTGCGCCGCCGCTACGGCGACCGCGAACAAGCGCTGCACCTGCCCGGCGGGCCGCTGATCCCGATTGCCGCCACGCTGCTGTCGATCGGCCTGCTGGCCAGCGCCAGCATCGAGAACCTGATCGCCGGCGCGGTCGCATTGCTGCTGGGCGCGGTGATCTACAGGTTCCGGCGCAAGCCCGGGGCCGCGGCGCCGTAGGCGCACGCGGGGCGATCGGATCAGAACGCCCGCACCAGCTGCAGGTCCAGCTGGCGGTAGCCGTAGTTCACGCCATCGCCCACCGGGGTGTTGCTGTAGAGCATGTGCGCGCGCAGGTACCAGTCGCTGGACGTGCGCGGACTCTCCACCGTCAGCTCGGCCAGGCGCGCCGCGCGCCAGTCAGCGCCCGACTCGCGCTGTTGCCCAACGCCGGCCGCGGCGGCGAACATCCAGCCCCCGTGGAACCGGCGCAACCGCAGCAACGGCAGCACCTCGTCGAACCGCCGCGGCGAGTAGTAGTCCAGCTCGCGCGGATGGCTGTTGTGGAAGCTGCGCGCGCGCAGCTGCATGCCCAGCCCCCAGTCGGCCACCAGCGGCAGCGAGTACACCGCCCGCAGGTGCGTGCGCACGTTGTCGCCGGAGAACTCCTGCACCCCGGCCAGAAGGGTGACCTGCTGCCCGCGCGCATCGAGCGGAATGTCGAAGGCGGCCCCGGCGAACGTGGCATGGCGGCCGTCGCCGCCGGAGCGGGTTTCGAGCACGTCGCGCTCGACGAAGTACTCCTGCCGCCAGGCCCGGTCGCGCACCAGCGAGGCGCTGCCCAGCAGCGTCTGCCCGTCGGTGCCGAGCTTGCCGTTCCACTTCAGCTCGCCGCGGGTGTCGGCGAAGCGCAGGTAGGCGCGATGGTCGGTCCAGCCACGGTCCCCCAGCGGCCGGATCCGCGCGCGCTCCACGGTCAGGCCGCGGAAGTGCTCGGCGTCGTCGTAACGGCTGTACGCGCTGACGGCGAGCTTCTCCACCGACGTGTCGTCGGCATCGTCGGAAACGAACACCTCGACGCCGCCGGCCGCGGGCGGCGCTGCGTTGGCAGCCGGGACGGCGAGCAGCAGGCACGCCGCGACGATCGACGCGAACCGGCTCACTTGGTCCCCCAGTTCTTGCGCAGCCCCGCCAGTTCCGAGAGGTAACCCCAGACGCAGATCGGCTGCAGGACCATCGAGTAGCCGATCACGTAGGTGAAGAACCCGAGGCCGTTGCGGCGCACCCTGAGGTCCTGGCTTTTGAACATCAGCCGCTGCGTGCGGAAGATGAAACCGTTCCACAGCAGCGCCAGCGGCAGCACCAGCAGGGTCATGATCCCGACGATGTGGTAGTAGCCGAACAGCGCCGCGATGATGCCGGGGATGAACACCAGGGTGTAGACCACGTCCAGCGGCAGGAACATCACGTTCCACCAGATGAACAGCAGGCTCAGCCGCGGCTTGAGCAGCAGCCGCGGGTGCTGCTTGAACGCCTCGACCAGGCCGCGCGACCAGCGCCGGCGCTGGCGTGCGAACTGCCCCAGCGCATCGGGCACGTTGGTGAAGGCCACCGCATCCTCGCAGTAGCCGATGCGATGGCCACGCTCGAGCAACGCCCAGGACACCACGATGTCCTCGCCCACGCACTCCGGCCAGCCGCCGACGTCCTCCAGCGCCTTGCGGTCGTACAGCGAGAACGCACCCTGGGCCACCAGCGTGCCGTGGTACATGCTCTGCATGCGCTTGACCGCGGCGATGCCGTGGAAGTAATCCCACTCCTGCACCCGGGTCAGCCAGTTGCGGCGCGAGTTGCGCACCAGCACCGAGCCGGCCACCGCGCGCGTGCCGGGCGGGTCGGCCAGGTAACGTTCGACCAGCTTGGCGAGCGCGTCGCGATACACCCACGAATCGCCGTCGATCGTGACCACGATGTCGTCGTGCGTCATCGCCAGGCCGCGGTTGAGCACGCCCGCCTTGCCGACGTTGCGCTCGCCGCGGACCAGGCGGATCGCGTGGCCGGGCCGCAGGACTGCGCCGTCGATCGCGGCC
>DATCYC010000183.1:0-3341 GCA_036570525.1 Luteimonas sp. | reverse complement strand
GGCTTGCCCGTGGCGGCCAGCTCGGCCGCGATGCGCGCGGAATAGACCGCGGAGGCGTCCCGCGCTGCCTGCAGCTGCGCGGCCTCGGCGGGACTCAAGCCGGCTTCGCCGGGTCGGGGCACCTGCGCACCGCAGGCGAAGGCGGCGGACAGCAGCACGGCCAGGCTGGACACGATCAGGCAGGACGGGCGCGGCGCCATCGGACACGACTCCAGGCAAACGAAGGCCAATGACGATAACCGGAGCTGCCGTGCACGCGCATACCCTAGGGTACGTCCCAGCTGTCGGCGCGTTCAGGCTCCGCCTAGCCTGCGAGTATTCCATCCGTGTCGGAGACCGCAGATGCTCATCGCCCAGGAAAGCGCGCAGCCGTACGTCAATTCGCTGCAGGCGCAGGCGAACCTGCTGCAGGGCCCGCGGCTGCAACCGTTCCAGCCCGCCGACACGTATCCGAAGGGCGATGGCACGTTCAGCGGCCAGGCCGCCGGCACCCAGCCGCAGGCCGACCTCGACCAGCAGCTGGCGATGATGTCCAACGATGCCTATGCCGCCGACAACCCGCAGACCGAACAGGCACTGCAGGACGCCGGCTGGAACCGGCTCGAACCCAATGCCGACGGCAACGCCCTGGTCGACGCGCAGGGCCGCGAGATCCCGATCGATCCGGCGCTGCTGAGTACCTCCAACGGCTTCGACGCGGCGATCTACCAGAACGACCAGGGCCAGTACGTAGTCGCCTATCGCGGCACCGACAACTGGGGCGTGGCCAACCCGGGCGACGCCGACGACAACGCCCTGCAGGGCATGGGCTTCGAGACCGGGCAGTACAGCGACGCCATCGCCCTGGCGCAGCGCGCCGAGCAGGTGTTCGGCGAAGGCAACGTCGTGGTCACCGGGCATTCGCTCGGTGGCGGCCTGGCGTCGGCCGCGGCGCTGGCCACCGGCGCCTCGGGCGTGACCTTCAACGCCGCCGGCCTGAGCAACGAGACGCTCGAATCGCTGGGCTTCAACCCCAACGCGGTGCGCGACTCGGTTTCCGACAGCGGCCAGCTGCGCCGCTACATCGTCAACGGCGACCCGCTCAACGCGGCGCAGCAGGACATCCCGATCCTGCCGATCCTCAACATGTCGCCACCCAACGCACTGGGCCACGAGCTGCGCGTCGACCCGCCGGCGGGCACCGGTTTCGACCTGGCCGCGTTGCACGGCGGCGGCGGCGACGGTGCGTCCTATGTCGACGCGCTGGCCGAGAACACCCCGTACGATCCGGCCAACCGCCCCACCGCGCCCGAGCGCGCCGGCGCCGCGACCAACGAAGGCCTCGATGTCCTCGGCGACGACGCCGGCAACCTGATTTCCGACATCGGCCACGGCGCCGATCGCCTGCTCGATGCCACCGGCTCGGTGCTGCGCGGCAACCCGATCCTGTTCCCCGGCGGCTGGCTCGCCGGCAGCGCGCTCGATGGCGCGGGCGTCCTGGTCCGCAACACCGGCGATGCCCTCGGCAACGTCGTCGACGGCGGCCTGGACCTGCTCGGCAACGTCGCCGAGCCGGTGATCGGCTTCACCGGCAACGTCGGCCGCGACGCGCTGGAGAACGTCGGCGAGTTCAACCTCAACCAGTTCGGCAATCTCGCCCAGCGCGGCACCGACCTGTTCAACGACGTTCGCGGAAATGCCGGCGAGACCATCGACGGGATCACCGACGCGGCGCGCGACGAGTTCGCCAAGGGCGATGTCGTCGAAGGTACCTTCGACGTGGTCGGCAGCCTGCTCGATGGCAGCATCGACACCATGGGCGACGCCGCCTCCGGCCTGATCGGCTTCGGTGGCGACACCGTGCAGAACGCCGCCAACGCCGGCGGCAACATGCTGCGCGACCTCGGCGAGGAGGTCGGGCTCGAAACGCCGTTCGACGCCATGGCCGGCTTCGTCGAGGGCGGCGGCAAGCTGGTCAGCGACGTGGCCGATGGCACCGGCCAGGTGGTCGACACCGTGGCCGACGTGGTCGGCGACGGCGTGGAGGCGGTGTCCGGCTTCGTCGGCGACGTCGGCCAGGGCATCTCGGACGTGGCCGGCAAGCTCAATCCGCTGAAGTGGTTCTGAGCACCGGGACGGGCCGCGGCCAACGCCGTGGCCTGACGGTGTAACGTGCGGCCATGCCCGCGAACCGCGCCCCCGGCACCCGTGCCGACGCCCTCGTCCCTGCTCCATTCCGGCACCGCCGGCCGGTCGCGGCGCTGCTGCTGGCTTCGCTTATGCTGGCGTCGATGGCCGGATGCGCCGGAGAAGGAAACGACTTGAACGACGGCAAGGCTTTCGCCAATCCCGACAACGCCCAGTTCGCCGCCGCGGTCCGCGACGGCGACGACAGGCTGGCACGCGAACTGGTCGCGGCCGGCGCCAACCCCGACGCGGTCGACGACAAGGGCGTGCCGCTGCTGCAGTGGGCGATGCTGCACCAGGACCGCGGCGCCTACCGGCTGCTGCTGGACCTGCGCGCCGACCCCGCGCGCGGCAATGCCGACGGCCAGACCGCCCTGCACCTGGCGGCGATGGGCAAGGACGAATTCTGGCTCGACGACCTGCTCGAGCGCGGCGTGAGCCCGGACCTGCCGAACACCGTCACCGGCGCACCGCCGCTGTTCGACGCCCTGCGCGCGCGGCTGCCGGAAAACGTCGACCGCCTGCTCAAGGCCGGCGCGCGGCTCGATACGCACGACCGCAGCGGCACCACGCCGCTGCACCAGGCCGCCCTGGTCAACGATCCGGCTTCGGTGCTGGAATTCCTCGAGGCAGGCGCCGACCCGCGCGCCACCGATCGCAACGGCGCGACCTTCCAGGATTACCTGTACGACGGCGACCCGGCCGTGCTCAATGCGCCCACGCGCAAGGCGCTCGAAGCGATCGACGCCTGGCTGCGCGCACACAGCGTCCCGGTCAGGCACGCGCCTTCGCACTGAGCCGCCGCCGCCCTGCTCCATGCAGGAGCGGCTTCAGCAGCGAGTTTTGATCTTGCCCCTACAGGGTCCGTGGTGGCCGCTCAGGGCCAGCTTGGCGGCGCCTTGGCCCACGCGGCGGCTACTTCGGCCAGCTTCGCGCGGTCTTCCTCGCGCCAGTCCGGCAGCAGCGCCGGCAGGTTGGCCGGATCGCGCCAGTGCATCGGCTCGGTGCGCACCGCGGCGGCGTACCACTGCACCGCTTCCTCGCGGCGGTCGAGCGTCCAAAGCCCGAGCGCCAGCGTCGGCGGCACCCAGCCGGGATTGTTGTAGGTTTCGATGCCGGCCTCGCGCCAGCGCGACAGCGCGGCGGCGGCGTCCCCGGCGCGATACAGGTCCCAG
>DATCYC010000182.1:0-1846 GCA_036570525.1 Luteimonas sp. | reverse complement strand
GCGCCGGTGTAGCGCACCGCAGGCAGTTGGTCGTCGTCGTAGCGCACGATGTCGCCGAGGGTGATGCCGGCGCGGCCGATGCCCAGGCCCAGGCCGATCGCGTTGTTGTCGAGCATCGCGTGCCAGACGCCTTCGGCGGCTCCTTCGCCGCCCTGCCGGCGTGCGGCTTCAAGCAACTGCCGCGGGGTCCAGGCGTTGGGGTCGATGCGGGCCTTCTCGAAGGATGCATCGTGCGCGGACTGGATGTCCTTGACCGGCAGGTTGAGTGCAAGATCCGGTCGATGTTGCTCCATCCAGTACTTGCGCTGCTTAAGATCGCGGGCAATCAAGTCTTGGCCGAACTCCTCCCATTCGGGCTCGGTGAGCACGCGATCGTCGTGGCTGCGGGCGTGGTTCTGGGCGAAGTTGTTGGCCACGGCGCCCGGCATGCTGTCGTTACGCACGACGCCAAGCGCGAGCAGGCCGTATCCGTCGTTGCCTTCATGCTGGGCCAGGTAGTTCCAGTACAGTTCGCGGTTCTGTTCTTCCACGTAGTGGTGGAGGATGGCCATGTCCCGTTGATCGAGTCTTGCCATGATGCACTCCTTGCAAAATGAAGCAGGTCAATCGGCACGATATTGCGTCAATAGCGCGCGGGCACGTTCCTCAATCCGCTTCCAGTCGCGGAGAAACACCCGCGGATAGTCAACCGAGAACGAGATCTTCTCCTCCGGCATCAGGAAATAGTGGACGCAGCCGGTCGAGCGGTTGCCTTCGCGGATCACGCGCTCGCCCTGGATGATGAAACCGTCGGGCTTCAGGTGGGAGTCGCATTTGATCACCGTGGTCAAACGATTCCGGCTGTCGCGGGAGAGGTACCAGTCATCCCTGTCCCGCAGTTCTGCCGATGACGGGTAGCCGTACTCCTTCTCCCGAAGCGCCAGATGCGCGGCGTACTTCTCACCGTTGACCCAGTACGGCGTCAGTCCGTCGACCACCAATTGTTCGTCCCTGAGCTCCAGACGTTCCGCAGGATTCTGGTGCTCGAGCGTGCCTTCGGCTCCGTAGTGCCGGATCGACTTCTCCAGCAGGCCTTCCATGGGCACTCGATCGACGTAGTCGGGCGAAATCGTGATCTGCTTCGCAAACGTTTCCATGTCCTGCCTCGAGCGCTCGCCCGGCGGCAGCGGCTGCAGGTCGGGCCACTGCACCAGCAGGGTGAAGTTGCCCTGGAAGTCGGGGCCGATCTGGTTGCGGAAGTAGTTGGCCGGGATCAGATAGCGGTGCGGGCCGAGGTGGGCTTCGACCGGCCGGTCGTTGTAGCCGTACTTCTGGTAGGCGGCGGTGGCGGGGTCCAGTCCCATGTCTTTCTCCTGTGCGTCCGTGCGGGTGGTACAGGCGGCCAGCAGGCAGCCGAGCAGCAGGCACAGACAGCGCGCGAATCCCTGCGTCATCCCGATCTCCGTAGTGAAGGGAAAGCATACCTTCACTCCATCGGGGCGGATTGCGACGCGTGTCACGCGGAGATTCCGGCGCCGTCGCTCCTGCAGGCGCAGCCGGTTGAACGATGCTACTCGCGCAGGCGCGGAAGGCCGTGTTCGTCGCGTTCCTCGGTCACCGCGTGGTCGTAGATCTTCTGCCGCAGGTCGCGCTGGGCGGGTAGCTGCTCGATCGCTTCGCCGCGTGCCGCGCGCAGGGCGTTGGCGTAGGCGATGCGGGCGCTGGCGTCGTCGCCGGCGCCGGCGAATCCATGCCCGAACTCCTCCCACGCCTCGCTGCCGGCGCCCTGCGCCAGCGCGCGATGCAGGTAGTCCTGCGCCTGCGGCCACTGTCCCTGCGCGCGCGCCAGCCGCGCCAGTGTCAGCAG